>JASJDB010000293.1 GCA_030065315.1 Xenococcaceae cyanobacterium MO_167.B52
GATCAATATGTTTTCCGTGGTGGACATCCCGATTATAAAGTTGCTTACTCTTGGGACAATGATAGTAAGTTAGCCAAGTTAACCGTTACCCAAACTCAAGCCAAGGATAATAAGACTGGTAGTGATAGTGAATTATTCGATCTTAAAATTCCGATTGCTTTTGGCTATATCGATAATGCACCCCAATCATATACCCTACGGATATATCAGCAAGAGCAAACTTTTTACTTCCCTCTAGAGAAAAAACCTGACTTTATTAGCTTTGATGTTAATAACTACATCCTCAAAACCGTCAAGCTAGAATATCCTGTTACCGAATTGAAAAATCAACTCAAATACGATACTGACCCTGTATCTAGAATCTATGCAACTAAAGCATTAGGTAAAAAAGGTGGTTTAGAAGTAGTAAAGGCTTTATCCACAGCTTTATTAGAAGATACTTTCTGGGGAGTGAAAGTAGAAGTCGCTAAAACCTTGGGTAAAATAAAACTCAACCAAGCCGAAGCAGCATTAATAAAAGGCTTACAAGATAAGAATGCCAAAGTACGTTGCGCTGTTATCGAAGCATTGAGTAATTTTAAAACAGTGTCTTCCTATGAAACTATCAAGGAATTGTTAGACAAAGGGGATGCTAGTTATTATGTTGAAGCTAGTTGCGCCAGATGTCTGGGAGGAATGGTATCGGGAAACCTCAAAGACAAACAAGAAGATACTATCACTCTCTTACAAGACATCCTTAATACTCGCGCTGGTTGGAATGAAACAGTAAGAAGTGGTGCGATAGGTGGTTTGAGTAAAATGACTACTTCAGCACAAGCAGTAGATATCATCATTCAATATACTCAACCAGGTACACCTCAGGCTTTAAGACTGGCTGCTATTCGCTCTTTAGGTGCAGTTTCCTCTGGTCAAACTCCCGAAACTATTGAAACTATTTTAGAACAATTAGATTCTTTATCAGGTGAAAGTTTCTTCTTAACTCAAGTAGCTGTTACTACTGCTTTAGGACAAATGCAAACACCAAAAGCTATTGGTATTCTGCAAAATCTTTCTGCCCAAACTCCCGATGGAAGGGTTAAGAGAAGAGCCGATGAAGCTATTAGTAAAGTAGAGAAAAATATCGGTAGCGATAAGGCGGTTAAGGAGTTGCGAGAGGAGTTAGATAAGTTGAAAAAAGATAATCAAGATTTGAAGAGTAGGTTAGAAAGTTTAGAAGCTAAGAGTAAGTAATATTCTAGGGACGCTTTATAATAGCGTCCCTCTAAAAAATTTTGTTATATTTTTTTCTATCTACTGTTATATCAAATCACTCTAAATATGCTGTACGTTAATCTCCGTGTCTCCGTGCCTCCACCTCAATCATCTGTAGCAAACTCAAACGAAAATGATATTATTATCTACTAATCTCTTAAACTTACAAAGCTAAATAACCAAATGAGTCTGTTAGAAATAATAAATAAAAAATTAACTCTGAAATATATAGACTTATTTTGTGGTATTGGTGGATTTAGAATTGCAACAGAAATAGTTTGTAAAGAATTTAATATAGAATCTCAATGTGTATTTTCTTCTGATATTGATAAAGATGTTGTCCTAACCTATGAAGCTAATTTTGGAGAGACACCTCACGGAGATATAACAAAAGTAGCAGCAAATGCGATTCCCGATCATGATATTCTTTATGCTGGCTTTCCTTGTCAACCTTTCAGTATATGCGGAAATCTTGAAGGATTTGATGATACCAGGGGAACTTTATTCTTCGATATTGCTCGTATTCTTAAAGCAAAAAAGCCTTATGCTTTTGTTTTAGAAAATGTGAAGCAATTAAAAGGTCATAATAAAGGAAAAACTTTACATAGAATTATTAGTGTACTAACTGAATTAGGATATCAGGTTCATTATAAAGTTTTAAATGCTTTAGAATTTGGATTACCTCATAAGAGAGAAAGGATTTTCATTATTGGATTAATTGAACCTATAAAAATCAATTTAAATTTCAATAAATATCCGATGCAACCGTTATCGAAAATATTAGAGACAAAAGTTAGCCAAAAATATTATGCTTCAGACAAGATAAGACAAAATAGACTAAAAAAATATGAGGGAAATGGTCTAAAAGAATTAACTATATGGCATGAAAATAAGTCTGGTCATATTAGTGCTTATCCTTATTCTTGTGCGATGCGTGCAGGAGCATCTTACAATTATTTATTAGTTAATGGGGAAAGAAGATTAACTGAGAGAGAAATGTTAAGATTACAAGGATTTCCAGATTATTTTAAAGTTATAAGATCGTATTCTGCTACAAAAAAATTAGTGGGAAATAGTGTAGCTATACCTTGCGTAACAGCTATTATTAGAGAAATTTTCCAAGGATTTAAAGAACATAAATCCAACAATTATAATCAAAGAACTATTAATTTAGCTTCTCCCTTACAAATCGAACTCTTGAAAATGAATTCTATGGATATAACCACTGCAAAATCTAGATTAGATTTAATTATAAATAAAACTCGTACTAGATACTATAAACCAATTCAAATAGCAGAAGTTTTATATCACTCAAGAGTTTATCAAGATATTGATGTTTCTAATTTAGAGGACTATAGAACAAAATCTAAAAAGTGGAGAGATGATGTTTCTAAAATTTTACTTGACACTTATTCTACATCTTCTAGTCGATTCCAAGACGATCTTTGGAATAATAATGCGATGCCTCCTGAAATATTAAAAAAACTTGATGAAGCGAATAAAGAACATTCGGGTGTGGTTGAGCGATATATTTATTATCGTTTTATTAAAAGACAAAGTGGAATCATTGAAATTGTCGATAAACTTCAAAAAGGATTATCATCACCTCAAAATTTTTATATTGAAGAACTATTAAACTTATTCAGAAAACAATCTGGACTCAAGCGAAGTATTGATAAATGCTATGAAATAATTACTTATAGTTTATTTGAGACTATTATAAATTCTCTAGAAACAGAGATAACAGTTAAAATATCTGAAAGTAAGATAAAACTTTTGTCAGAGTTTGAAGATTTAACTAAGGTTCTTCTAAATATAGATACTCAACAAACTCAATGGACAGAAATTGCTCATGTTTATCGAGTTGGGGTGACAAATGCTGCGGATAGAGGACTAGATATGTGGGGAAATTTTGGATTAGCTATTCAAGTAAAACATTTGACTTTAGATGAAGATTCTGTAAGAAAAATAGTCGATCAAATAGAAAGTGATCAAATTGTTATTGTATGTAGAGATGTTGATGCCTCTATCATTGATATTGTTATTAAACAAATAGGTTGGGGAAAAAGAGTGCGAGGCATAATTAAAGAATCACAATTAATTGAATGGTATGAAAAATGTTTACGAGGACAATTTTTTGAAATTCTTGCATCTAGGTTAATGGAACTTATTATAGAGAGTTTTGATAGAGAATTTCCTGAAGCTACAAATTATGCCAGTAAAATCACCAATTTTTGCGAACAAAGAAATTATCATCTCATTAATTTTCCTCAATTATGGGGAACTAAGAAATAATATTTATTTAGCTTATGTTCCCGATTTACCTAGTTGTATAGCAGTGGTAGAAATAGCAGCAGAAGTTAAAATATTAATTCAAGAAGCAATAGAATTTTACTTAGAAAGTTTGCAAGAAGATGGCGAACAAATACCATTACCAACCAAATAGTTCTATTGAATATATTGAAACTAAGATATCTGTGTAAGTCTTTGACGTTTGGTGAATGGAGTGTTGGGAAAGTTTAGGAAAATGTGTTGTGTCGTGATTTGAGAGATGGGAGAGGTTTGTTAGTACCTCGCGGTCACGAAGTGGCTGCTTTGCAGATCGCAATATATCTTCTAAGGAAAAATTCTATATATTTCTCTTCTATGAGCAATTCTTTGACAAATAGATAACTTTGGCTTTTTTATCTATCTATAGTAATGCCAATTCGATAATTACCAACTCTGATTTTATATTTATCATCATATCCTTTCATCTTTTCGATATAACCCAATTCAAAAGGATTATCACAAGATAGCTGTTCAAAAACAATTGGCTCAACTCTCGATTGTATATCTTTAGGACAAGATGCTAATTCTTTAAGAAACTTTCTTGTATATTTAACTTTCCACATTATTGTTTTTTAAAGATTGATAGTAACTATAAGCTTCTTCTACAGATAGTAATTCATCATCATCTGTTTCTTCCATTAATTTAGCTAAACCAAAATTTTCAATGACTTCTTCTATTTTATTAAAATCATCTAGCGGAATTTGTACGGCAATTGTATTTTGATTTTCATCAACTACGTATCTTTTATTTATTTCAAGCATTTATGTATTTATTTTAATTAGTTAGCTTGAAGCAATTTTAGCATTTTTCTATTAAGGAGATTGAATATCTTGAAACTAAGATCTCCGTGTAAGTTTTTGAAGTGTAATAAATTGAGTGTTAAGAAATTTTAGAAAATTTGTTGTGTAGTAAGTTTGGAAATGGGAGAGGTTCGCTAGTAATTTGCGATCGCCATTGCCACAAACTATAATATAATTAGGATATGGAAATTCGATTTTATATAGACCCAGAAACCGATCTACCCCATATCTATAATCATCAAGTTCGAGAACAAGAAGTAGAGCAAGTAATATACAACCCAGGAGAAGATCGCCAAGGTAGAGATGACTCTAGAGTAGCAATTGGTCAAACTTATAGTGGAAGGTATTTAAAGATAATTTACGTTAACGATTTAGACTCAAATAGCATTTTTGTAATCACAGCATACGAATTAACAGGAAAACCCTTAGCAGCTTACAAAAGAAGAAGGAGAAAAAAGTAATGACAACTGATAAAAATAAATTTCCTCCAGGATTTGATGAAGTGAAAATTCAAAGCATTATCGAACACTACGAAAATCAAACAGAAGAGGAAGCGGTAGCAGAAGATGAAACAATAATGACAAATGAGCAACAAACAATGATGCAAATACCTAACAATTTAGTTCCGATTATTAGAGAGTTAATTGCTCAAAACAAACCTTAACATAGACAGAGAACAAAAAGCGATCGCAGCACTTCTAATTCTTGCTATAATCAAGAAAAAATCATTTCAAAAAAATCATGAAAGCTTTTGGAGTAATGGGAACTTTAAATAATAGCAAAGAACTATTATTAGATGAACAAATTGCGATCCATACTCCCAGTCGCGTTAAAGTAATAGTCTTAGTATCTGACGATGAAGAAATAGACAGTGATGATACTAAATCCTGTTTAGATACAACACTTTAAAATTGTGGGAATTTAGAATGCAGAATTTAGAATGCAGAATTTAGAATTTAGAAAGGGTTTAAGCTAATTCTACGCTTTAAACTAAAAGTATATTTTGGTAAGCGGACTCAGTATGATACCCCTGTAGAAGAAATTAAAGCTAGTCTCAAACAAGCATTACAAGAAGTAAAAACAGGTAAAACAATTCCTTTAGAACAAATATGGCATGGAATTGATGTCTAATGAGATAAAAATAGAATTAACTTTTGAGTTTCAAAAGAATCTAAAAAAATCAGCTAAAAAATATCGTAATAACAAAACTATACAATTATGAAAATAAAAGCGATTGTTCATCAAGCAGAAGAAGGAGGTTATTGGGCAGAAGTTCCAGCTTTACCAGGATGTATTACAGAAGGGGATACAATGGAAGAGCTAGAAAATAATCTCAAGGATGCGATAGAGGGATGGCTAGAAGTAGCAAATGAGAATCATACTGTTGAAAGTGATACTCAAATTATTGAGGTTGCAGTGTGAAATCTATTTCTGGGAAAAAGCTTTGTAAGATAGTCGAAAAAAAAGATGGATACTGAGGAAAATTACAGGTAGTAATCACATTTATACCAAAACTGGGGTAGATAAAATTTTATCGATTCCCGTTCATAAAAATCAAGATTTGAAGATAGGAACACTAAAAGCTTTAATGAAAATTGCTGATTTGACAGAAGAAGATTTGTAAAATGTCTGATAAACGTACTTGGAAAAAAGTCTCAAAAATATGCGAGAGGTTCGCTCGTATCTCGCGGTCACGAAGTGGCTGCTTTGCAGATTGCAATACTTCTAATTTTTGCTATGATCAACAAAAAATAATTAAGTATAACAAGTTTTAAAACTTAAATAAATCATTCATTGACTTACCCACATTTTTCAAATCGCCTTCAATTTTTTTGATATCTTCAAGTTTTTCCTTTACATCACTATTAATATTATTGAGTTGCTGTTTTACATCATTATTAATATTAGCGAAAGAAGGTTTTGTCTCTTTTTTAGGTTCGTTATTTGATTGAGATTTATTACTATTTTCAGGTTCAATAATTGGTAAATCTGTTTTGGATTCGGATAATGCTTCTTCAGTAATAGGATTGCTTGTTGTCGGAAATAAATAAACTACTTGACCTTCTTCCGTAACGTCAAAGGTAGCATCAAATTCTACTGCAAATTGCTCTAAGATTTTTTTTGCATCCGTACCCGATAAATCAGCAGCCATTGCCAGATCGATAACCGTGATCGAACCTTTATTATTTTGAATCAAATTAAAAAAGATATTTCGTATTTCTCGATCTGAATTTTTTGAACCTGAAAGTAAATTAGTAAGCCAACGCATAATTTTTATTTATTATATCGTAATGGTAGTCTATGATTTAATCATGCCACAATTAATCTGGGAATCAATGCATTGACATCTTCCCGCCCACGTAGTGGATGGATTCGCGTGAAATTTAGAGGTTCTTGGTTCAACTAGTCCACTTAAACTAAATCCCAGCTACGCTGGGGGTCTTCTTTTGACAGAAAAGATCAATTACTTCCAATTAGCCCAATCTTGAGGTTTTAAAAAGGTTTCATATAATTCAGCTTCAGGAGTGTTGGCTTCTGGTTGATAACCATATTCCCAACGCACCATAGGGGGCAAAGACATTAAAATTGATTCAGTACGTCCATTAGTTTGCAGACCAAAAATCGTACCTCGGTCATAAACTAAATTAAACTCTACATACCGTCCTCGGCGATATAGCTGGAAATTACGTTCTCTTTCTCCGTATTCAGTATCTTTTCTCTTTTCAACAATAGGTAAATAAGCTGGTAACAAGGAATATCCACACTCCTGTACAAAACCAAATAATTCTTCCCAACTACGGGGATTAATATCTCCTAATTCTTTGCTATATTTAGCTGCGCAAGAATCTTCATGGGGTCCGCGATAGAGACTTCCTTGTCCATCTTGATAATCAAAGAATAGTCCCCCTACACCTCTGGTTTCTCCACGATGTTTAAGATAAAAATATTCGTCACACCAACGCTTGAACACAGGATAATATTCTTGATGGTGTTTATCACAAGCAATTTTATAAGTGCGATGAAAATGGGCAGCATCTTCAGCAAAAGGATAATAAGGTGTTAAATCTGCACCACCACCAAACCACCATACGGGACCCGCTTCAAAGTAGCGATAGTTAAAGTGAATTGTAGGAATATAAGGATTACGAGGATGTAAAACCATAGAAGTTCCTGTAGCATAAAAACCATGTCCTTCAGCTTCAGGTCTTTGCTTGAGAATCGATGGTGGTAAACTTTTGCCCCAAACTTCAGAGAAATTAACTCCACCCTGCTCTAAAATTGCACCCTGTTTGATGACACGGGAGCGTCCTCCTCCTCCTTCTTCTCTCTCCCAACTATCTTCTTGAAATTTCTCTTTACCATCTAATTTTTCTAACCCAGCACAGATTTCATCTTGTATCTGTTTCATGAAGTCACTGACCCGTTTTTTGGAGTCAGCAGGAGGATTAATAACTTTACTAGTATTAGATTCTATAGCGGTCATTATGTTAATTTTCCGTAATTTATTTTTTGTAAGAGTTTTAGATACTCAAATTACTACTGAACCAGAGTATTGCTAGTTCTTGGGCAAAAGCGCAAAATTTCTTAACTATT
>JASJDB010000294.1 GCA_030065315.1 Xenococcaceae cyanobacterium MO_167.B52
CTAAATCCTGTTTAGATACAACACTTTAAATTTGTGGGAATTTAGAATGCAGAATTTAGCCCTAAAGGCACTAAAGTATTCCCTTCGGTCATTCCCTATCGGTCAATTCAGAAAGGTTTAAGCTAATCTATGACCCTGATTGTGAATTGTTGAAACCAGCACGCTACAATCAAAAGTGGTTTGTAGATAGCCACTCAGACGTATTTTTGTTGAGTTTTTGCCTGTGAATAAGTCTCAAAATAATGACGATATTTTTGACTCCATAGATTCCGCTTTAGGAGATATAAAAGCAGGTCGTCCTATTGTGGTGGTAGATGATGAAAATCGTGAAAATGAGGGAGATCTGATTTGTGCTGCCCAGTTTGCAACCCCTGATAATATTAATTTTATGGCAGTGGAAGCTAGGGGCTTAATTTGTTTGGCAATGACAGGAGATAGATTAGATGTTCTAGATTTGCCCTTGATGGTTACTAATAATACTGATAGTAATCAAACCGCTTTTACCGTTAGCATTGATGCTTCTCCTAAGCTGGGAGTAAGTACGGGAATTTCCGCCGATGACCGCGCTCGCACAATTCAAGTAGCAATTAATCCTGCCACTAAACCCCAAGATTTAGTCCGTCCTGGGCATATTTTTCCTCTCAGAGCTAGGGCAGGAGGAGTCCTTAAAAGAGCAGGACATACTGAAGCAGCAGTAGATTTAGCAAGATTATCAGGACTATATCCAGCAGGAGTAATCTGTGAAATCCAAAACTCTGATGGCTCAATGGCTCGATTACCTGAACTGATTGAATACTCTCGCAAGCATGGCTTAAAATTAATCAGCATTGCGGATTTAATTAGTTATCGTCTTAAACATGACCGCTTTGTCTATCGAGAAACAGTCTGTAATTTTCCCAGCCAATTTGGGGATTTTAAAATTCATGCTTATCGTAATGGGTTAGACAATACAGAACACATTGCCATTGTCAAAGGTAATCCTGCAAAGTTTAAAGACCAGCCTGTCATGGTGCGGATGCACTCAGAATGCTTAACTGGAGATGCCCTAGGGTCTTTACGTTGCGATTGTCGGATGCAATTACAAGCAGCACTAAAAATGCTAGAAACTGCCAGATTAGGAGTTGTTGTCTATCTGCGCCAAGAAGGTAGAGGTATTGGTTTAGTTAATAAGTTAAAAGCTTATTCCTTGCAAGATATGGGGCTAGATACGGTAGAAGCCAATGAAAGATTGGGATTTCCTGCGGATTTGAGAGACTATGGTATGGGAGCGCAAATTCTCAACGATTTAGGCGTTAAGAAAATTCGCTTGATTACTAATAACCCCCGTAAAATTGCTGGACTAAAAGGTTACGGGTTAGAGATAGTGGAGCGTGTACCTTTACTAATAGAGGCAAACGATTATAATTCCCAGTATCTGGCAACAAAAGCCAAAAAATTAGGACATTTACTCTTACAAACCTATATTATTACGATCGCAATTTCTTGGCAAAGGGGTCTAAGTTCTGTCACCGCCCGCTACGAAAAGTTAGATAAAATAAGACATTTAGCCCAGTCTAGTAATTTTCTCTTACAAGAGGAAGCAAGACCCATCGCTACAGCACTTTTTAGCAATCCTTCTCTAATATTTCACCTTGGTTTTGACCAGCCGAATCTAGCTTCGTCGGACTGGTATCAAGATTGTCAACATCCTTGTATCAAAGGAATATCCCAAATTTTAGACAGTTTAGTTACTTGGCCAGAAATTAAACGCCTAGAATTTCTCCTAGCTACAGGAGACGACCCCATGCTAGGATTACAAGTTAAAATAGACCGTCAATGTTACCCTTTAAATCAGAGACCTTCTCAATTGTTTGGTACTTGGGAAAGTCAGACTATATACAGTTTTGAATAATCAAATAACCTCCCTAGCTTTCTAGAATATCAAGATGGTTGATTTTTGGCATGACTTATTTTTTTCCAGACAATACATTCCTCACGGCAACTGTTATCTCTGGCAACCACAACTCTTATGGCTGCACATATTATCTGATGCTCTAATTGCCTTAGCCTACTATTCTATCCCCCTATTTTTGATTTATTTTGTCATTAAACGCCAAAATATTCCCTTTAAAGCCATATTTATTCTTTTCAGTTTATTTATCCTGAGCTGTGGGACTATTCATGTAATGTCGATTTGGACCCTTTGGCATCCTGATTATTGGCTATCGGGTTTGATTAAGGCAATTACCGCTATTCTTTCCCTTTGTACAGCTTTGGCTATGATACTAGTCCTACCCCAAGCTTTAGCTTTGCGTTCTACTAGGGAGCTAGAAGCAGCTAACCAGGCTTTAGCAAGAGAAATTGCCAGTCGTCAAAAAGCAGAAACCTCCCTACAGCAATTAAACTCTGAATTAGAGCAAAGGGTTACCCAAAGAACTCAAGAACTTAAAACCAGCGAGGAAAAATTTCGTTCTTTGTTTGAAGCTGCACCAGATTGTATTTATATTCTTAACCTCAAGGGTCAGATAGAACAAGTTAATCCTGCGGTAATTCAACAATCAGGATATGCTGAGTCAGAATTGCTGAATCGTGATTTAAGGGATTTTTTCTCTGGTTCTGCTCAACAACTTTGCCCCCAAGAAGTTAACCACAGGTGCGAACTAGAATTTATCCGTCAAGATGGCACTATATTAACTATGGATTGTTCTTGTACTGTGGTGCAAGATAGTCAAGAGGAAAATGCTTATATCTTAGTCTGGCAAAGGGATATTACCAATCGTAAACGCACAGAAGCAGCACTGCAAAAAAATCAGGAACGGTTACAGCTTGCTTTAGAAGGTTCTGGAGATGGTTTATGGGATTGTGATATTAGTACAGGACAAATTTATTGGAGTCCTCGATTTCTAGAAATGCTTGGTTATGAGCAAAATGAACTTGTTGCTAATTTTAGTACTTGGGAGAAACTAATTCATCCTGAAGATCAACCTTGGGTGATAAATATTTTGAATGCTCACCTCAAAAATACCTCCTATCCCTATGATTTTGATTACCGAATGCAAACTAAGTCTGGGGAATGGAAATGGATTGGTAATTATGGCAAAGTGGTAGCTTGGGATGATCAGGGAAACCCACTACGGATGGCAGGTACCCACAAAGATATCAGTGACCGCAAAGCTAATGAAGAATATTTAACCAAAATTAATGAAGAATTGGCTAACTCCAACAAGGAACTTGAAAAATTTGCCTATGTAGCTTCTCACGATTTGCGGGAACCCCTGCGTATGGTAACCAGTTTCACTCAACTACTGGCTAAACGCTATTCAGGTAAGCTAGATGCTGAAGCAGACCGCATTATCAGTTTTGCTGTGGATGGTGCGACTCGTATGGAAGAATTAATTAATGATTTACTAGAATATTCCCGAGTTGGTCAACAGGCAAGAGCTTTTAAGATGACAGACTGCGAAACTGTTTTAGATATATCGTTGAATAATCTACATCTACTAGTTGAAGAAAGTAAGGTTGCAATCACTCGAACTCCTTTACCACAAGTATTAGGAGATTTAAGACAATTAGTTCAATTGTTTCAAAATTTGATTGAGAACGCGATCGCTTATCGCCGTCACGAATCTCCTAAAATTGAAATTGGAGCAGAAGCTCAAGGAGAACAATGGCTATTTTGGGTTAAAGATAATGGTATTGGCATCAGTCCTCAATATAAAGAGCAGATTTTTCAAATTTTTCAGCGTCTTCATACTACACAAGAATTTCCTGGCACTGGTATTGGACTGGCTATATGTCACAAAATTGTGGAACGTCATGGAGGAAAAATTTGGGTGGAGTCAGAATTAGAGCAGGGAGCTACTTTTTACTTCACTTTGAGAGGTTGCCAGAGCTAAATATCGCTTGGCACCAAATCTCTTGAATACAATTAATTGGTATAAAAACTTACTTAAGCACAAAAAATTAGTGATTTTTTCCAACATTGTTTAGTATCATAACGGTAAAATTTGTGTACAGTAAAGATTGAAGTAACAAGCTATCTTTTAAATTACTTTTTTGGTTCAAAATAATAATTGTCATATTGCTACTCTTTTAGCTGAGGTTTGTCTTTAGTTGTGTTTACTGACAAAGGAATGGATATTCTTGAACAAAAGCAAATTAAAATTCTTTTAGTTGAAGACAACCCAGGAGAAGCATTTTTACTGGAAGAAAAGTTATCTCATGCTACTCAGAATCAATTTGATTTAACTCATGTTCCAAGATTAGCTAAGGCGGTTAACTGCTTACAACAACAAATTTTTGATATTATCCTTCTGGATTTGAGTTTACCCGATAGTCAAGGACTAGAAACTTTTTTAAGTTTAGAAAAAATAGTCCCTAATCTACCAATAGTTCTCTTAACTGGTTCCAAAGATGAATCCTTAGCTCTAGAAGCTGTGAGAAAAGGGGCGCAAGATTATCTGATTAAAGAACAAACTACCACAGATGTTTTAATTCGTTCCATTAACTATGCTATTGAACGAATGCACCATCTAGAAAAGATCTATCGCAGTGAAGAGCGGTTGCAAAAAGTAAATCAAGAGTTAGAGCAACGAGTCAAAAATCGTACCTATGAACTAGAAAGACAAAATCAACAACTTAAAAAGTTATTTCTGATTGCTACTACTGATAAAGTAACTGGCATTGCCAACCGCTATCGTTTGGAAGACTTTTTAGAAAGGGAATGGAGCAATGGAATTAGAAATAAAATTTCCATCTCTATTATTATGATTGATATAGACCGTTTTAAACTCTATAACGACACCTATGGTCATCTACAAGGAGATCGCTGTTTAAGACAAGTAGCTCAGACCATTGATCGGACAATTAAACGTCCCAAAGACTTAGTAGCTCGTTATGGCGGTGAAGAATTTATTGTGGTTTTACCACACTGCAATCTTGCTGGTGCTGTGGTAGTTGCCCATAACATCTGCTCCCAGGTTAAAGCTTTAAATATTGTTCATGCTAGTTCTGATATTAGCGATCGCATAACTATCAGTTTAGGGGTTGCCAGTGCCATTCCTACTATTGATTCTCAAGCTTCCAGTTTAGTTAAGGCTGCGGATCAATCTCTTTACTCAGCCAAACAAAGAGGACGCGATCGCATAGAAATGTATCAAAATCAGCCATAATCTGAAATTGGATGCCCAAAAAATTGTAGGCTTGATAAATACTAGAAAAACTTACTAAAAATATTAAGCTAAATGAGTATTTTTAAAACTCAACAGTCCATCAATATCTTAGTATGTGAAGATAATTTGGGTGATGTTTATATCATCAGAAACTCTCTCCAAAACAGCTTAAGGAAATATAACCTGGATCATGTAGCTAATGGCGAAGCTGCTATGAATTACTTAAATCAAACAGGAGCCTATGAAAGTGTATCCCGTCCTGATTTGATACTATTAGATTTAAACTTGCCCAAAAAGCCTGGTTTTGAAGTTTTACGAGAAGTTAAGACTCATCCTGACTTAAAAGTAATTCCTGTAGTGATTTTGACTTCTTCTAAATCGGAGCAAGATATAGTTAAATCCTATGAACTTTATAGTAGCGGTTTCGTAACCAAGCCTTCTGACTTTGATGAATTTGTCAGTGCAATACATAAAATTGAAAATTTTTGGCTAAATTTAGTTCAATTACCTTCTAAATTATCTCCTAACACTTAGAATTGGCTCTGTAGATTTCCCTTCAAGCAGGGAGTGTGGGGAGTGTGGGGAGTGTGGGAAGTATGGGAAGAAGTGATAGAAAAAACTCCCCAAGTTTTTTGTAACTCAACTGTAAATAATAATATTTAATATTTATTTCAGAATAAATACCCAAAATAAGTGTAAAAATATAATCTAACAATTACAAATATAAATATATTTGCTTAAGTAGTCAGTACAGCGATCGCAAAATATCAGTTTTGTTGATTGTCAGGAACGAGTTAACTTCTCTCCTCTTAACCCCAATAATTGTTGTATGGGCTCACTAAACAAAGAAATATGGGGATATATCTGGCAAACCAACTTAATTGCTCATGTTTTGCAATTCCGTATTAGATTTTTGGCAAATACAATAAAAGAAGGAGTTAGATAAATATGCTTGATTTAGAAAATGGTTTTCATTGCTTGTTTGATAGTAATACAGGTGATCTCAGTGATATTAGCTATTATTCATCCTTAAACTATCTCAATTCACAAGAACAGCTATCTCTGGAGTCTGAGTTTGACAGCAAGTATGTAGCAGAAAGAGAGATCGCTTTTGCAAGTCAGAGTTCTTCCCCAGGAGATCTGGAGCCAGGTAATAGTCTTAACGATGCTCAAGAGATTACCATTGGCGAAAATCCTCAGACTTATAGGGATTGGGTCGGAGCAAACGATTCTAAAGACTACTATCGTTTTGCTCTAGACGAGGCGAAAAATCTGAACTTGAGTTTAACGGGACTGAGTGATAATGCCAATCTGGCATTGTTAGATCATTCTGGTAGTCAATTATTTCGTTCTAGTAAGTATGGCACTAGTGATGAAAGCCTGGAAGTGCAATTGCTAGCAGGAGACTACTATATCAAAGTTAATCCTAATCACAGTAGTAATCATACAAGCTATGATTTGACTGTTAACGCCACTGCTCTTAATGATCCGGGTAATAGTCTTAACAATGCTCAAGAGATTACCATTGGCGAAAATCCCCAGACTTATAGCGATTGGGTCGGAGCAACCGATTTTAAAGACTACTATCGTTTTGCTCTAGGGGAGGCGAAAAACGTGAGCTTGAGTTTAACCGGACTGAGTGATGATGCCAATCTGGAATTGTTAGATCATTCTGGTAATCAATTATTTCGTTCTAGTAACTATGGCACTAGTGATGAAAGCCTGGAAGTGCAATTGCTAGCAGGAGACTACTATATCAAAGTTAATCCTAATCACAGTAGTAATCATACAGAGTATGATTTAACTGTAAATGCTTCTACTATTTCGGTTGTTCCAGGTTACAGTACTGTCGATGGGTTTGGTTTAGTTAATGCTGCCTCTGCTGTAGCACAAGCAATTGGCAATAATCCCTTTGCTGATGTAGCAAATTTAGGTGGTAATGACTGGGGGGCAGATTTAGTCAAAGCCCCAGAAGTATGGTCACAGGGATATACAGGTCAAGGAGTAGTAGTTGCTGTCTTAGATACGGGTGTAGACTATAATCATTCTGATTTAAGTGGCAATATCTTTACTAATGAGGCAGAAATTGCTGGCGACGGCATTGATAATGACAACAATGGTTATATAGATGACTTCTATGGTTGGAACTTTCATAGCAATAATAACAATACTTTAGATGTTCAAGGTCATGGTACTCATGTTGCAGGAACAATTGCTGCACTTAATAATGGCTTTGGCATAACAGGAATTGCTCATAATGCTAAGATTATGCCTGTTAAAGTTTTGTCTGATAGTGGTTCTGGATCTTATGAATCAATTGCCAATGGTATTCGCTATGCAGTGGACAATGGTGCACAAGTAATTAATCTGAGTTTGGGCGGAAATACAGATAATTCATTACTTCGCTCAGCCTTAGAATATGCTGCAAATAAAGGTGTAATATTAGTCATGGCATCGGGAAACGATGGAGATTCTACAACTATGGGACACTATCCAGCAGCTTATGCCACCGATTGGGGAATAGCAGTAGGGGCAGTTGATCGCAATAGTCAAATAGCTTCTTTTACCAATCGCTCTGGAATTTCGCCTCTAACCTATGTCACGGCTCCTGGCGTTAGTGTGTATTCGACCCTGCCAAATAATAAGTTTGATTTTAAAAGTGGAACCTCTATGGCAACTCCCCACGTTGCTGGTGTAGTGGCACTAATGCTGAGTGTCAATCCTGATCTTAGTGACTCAGAAGTATATGATATTCTTACTGCTACTGCAAAAAGTAATTTTCCTGATTCTAATGTTCTGACTGGTCAAAGTTTAGCTTGAGCTGAGTCTAATACTAAATCCTGTTTAGATACAACACTTTAAATTTGTGGGAATTTAGAATGCAGAATTTAGCCCTAAAGGCACTAAAGTATTCCCTTCGGTCATTCCCTATCGGT
>JASJDB010000295.1 GCA_030065315.1 Xenococcaceae cyanobacterium MO_167.B52
CAGGGGAACAAGTTTGGGGTTCAGCCAAAGGTCCTCTTAAATTTGAAAAAATAGCTAGTTTTGTTAGTGAATTACCTCTAGCAAATATGTAAGCAAGTATAGTTACTATTAAGGTAAAAATATAGATGGCAACTTCGGAGTTAATAAAAAGTATGCTGCCCCCGGTAGCTCGCAAAAAAATGCAGGGATGGATCAGAAGTAGACATTTGATCTGTTCTGGTCATTTTTTTATATTTGAAACATTAGAATATTCTACTGTTGAGAGATTTGAAGAATGTATTAATAGTTTGGGTGGGACTTTAATTTCCGTTGAACCCACTAAAAAAGTTTGGATTGGCAATCATCGTCAAGTAATTCTCTATCAAGCCAAAGCCAGCTTACATACCCCTCATCATGAGCTTAAGCAGTATTGGATTAAATATGGTGGATTTTACACCAGATTTGACGAACGTTCTTGTTAACAAACAGTAACCATTCTACTAGTAAACAATAATCGGAGGAATATTATGAGTAGTACTTTTATCAGCCCTGTAATTACCAGAGCATCAGAATTGGGAGTTAGTTTATACGAATATAGTAATCCCATTGAATTATTACCTAATAGTTCTACAGAAGAAGTAGAAATTGTAATCCGTACTATCTATCGCCAAATTCTTGGTAATGCTTATGTAATGGAAAGCGAACGCCTAGTAATTCCCGAATCTCAGCTTAAAATAGGAGAAATTAGTGTTCGGGAATTTGTCCGCCAAGTAGCCAAATCAAAACTATATAGTTCTCGTTTTGTAGATAATTGTCCTCGTTACCGTAGTATTGAGCTTAATTTTAAGCATCTTTTAGGGCGTGCTCCAGAAGATTATTCAGAAATGCAAGCTCATAGTCACATATTAGATGAAAGTGGCTTTGAAGCAGATATTGACTCTTACATCGATAGTGATGAATATCAAGACAATTATGGAGAAAACATAGTTCCCTACTATCGCGGTTATAAAACCCAAACTGGCAAAAATATGGTTGGATTTACCCATTTATTCAAAATTTTGCGGGGAGCATCTAGTAGTGATAAAAACTTGATTCAAGGTAACTATTCTCGTCTCAATGCTTCCATTATTACTAATACTCCTAGTATTTTTAATCCTCCTTCTACAAGTAATAGTTATGGTGGTGTTACTGATATTAGTAAATTAATCGCTAATGCAGTTAATATTAGACGACCTATTCCCACACAGCCAGTAGCATCAATCAGTAGTAGTAATTTCGCTTTTTCTAACACCTATGCTACATCTGAGCTGGCACAAAAAGCTCGGGAACAAGAGCAGAAAATTCAAGAATTGTCACAAAAACTCAAAAATATTAGTCCTTTTGCAGCTATAGGAGCAGCAGGATTAAACAAATATCAATCTACAACATCTGAAGTTGATAATAGTAGAATGGGAAATCTCAATAATAATTATTCAACTTACAACGATTTACAACGTCAAATAGAAGAACAAGAAAAAATTATTAGCAATCTAGAAAGTAAATTAGCTGATTCCCAGAGATTTGCATCTCTTGGAGAAGCCCGTGTTAATAAATGGAGAAGTCGTGTCTTTTTCTAAATTATTAGCAAAACTCAACAGTTAATGCTAAGAATAATTATTAAAATCTAAAACTTTGATCCTACGAGTCATTTCCTAATCTATACTACTCTATTACGGTATGTTAGGAGATGACTCGATATGAGTAGCAAAAATAAACTCCATAATCTTCGTGAAGCAACAGAAAAAAATCGAAGTCTAATTTTGTCATTTTTGCCTAAACCTAAATATCGCACTACAAATAATAGTCACTACTGACAAATACTAGGTTTTAGTTAAACATCGGAGGTAAAAACATGGCACGAAGAAAACGCAAAACTGTTGCTGATAACACCACAATTCTTGATAAAAAACAAATAGGTGTATCTTTAAGCTATGCTGCCATAGAAAATCTTAACGCTATGGTAGAAAAGACAGGACTATCTAAATCAAAATTAATTGAAGGTTTAGTTACAGGAGAAATGAGCAGTTCTAATACTTCTGCTGAAATTAAGGATAATGTTGAGACTGTACCAAACATATCTGACTCCGATGAGAAATCGGAAACTATCCAAAAGTTAGAGTCAGAATATAAAAAATTAGAAAAAACTTCACAAGAACAACTAAATCAAATTAAAAAATTGGAAAAGCAGGTTGAAAAGCTGCAAAAAAATCATCAAGAAGGGGAAAATCAATTAATTGAGCAATTAAAAACTCAATTATCTGAGTATCAGCAACAAACAGAATCTTGGAAAACTCAACTAACACAGAGTAATGCTAAGTTAGCAGATACAGAAAAATTAATCGAGCAAAAGCAGTCTGAAATTGAACAATTAACTACAGATCAGCAAGAAATAACAGAATCTTTAACTACCAAGCAAAAACAACTATCAGAATCCGCAGCAGAATTAAAATCTTATCAACAACAAAATCAAGAATTACAACAGAATTTATCTCAACAAAAAATACTTGCAGAGTCTTTAGAACAACAAATAACTGATAAAGATAGTGAAATTACCAATCTTCATCAACAACTAGAGCAAAATCAACAGAGTCAACAGAATTTGCAACAGCAAATAGATAGTCTACAACGAGAACTATCTCAAGAACAAGAAGCTAGTCAATCTTGGCAAGAACAATTAACCAATAAAGAAAATCAATTAAGCCACATTCAACACCAATTAGAAGAAAGTAACAATAGAATTACTGAACAACAACAAATTCAAACAACTTTACAGCAGGAACTAGATAATAAACAATCCCAAATTCAAGGCTTAGAAACAACTAACAATAACTTACAGGAGGAAATAACTCAAAAACAAGCAACTATTGCCAAACTACAAGAGAATTTAGCCAAAATAGAGCAAACATCTAATACTGTTCAACAAGAACTTACTCAACAAAAGGAACAGGTCAGTAATTTAGAAAAACAATTGCACCAACATCAAATACAAAATCAAAATCTTCAACAACAACTAGAACAAGAAAAAACTAAATCGCAAAAGCAATCTACTGATAATCAACAACTACAACAAGAAATTACTGAAATTAGGGAAACTTTATCTCAACAAAAATCTAGTTATGAGTCCTTGGAAAAAACATTACATACTAAGGAGGACTCTTTGAGTAATTTGCAAATAAAACTAGAAGAACAAGAATCTTTACTGGAAGAGCAAAATAAAGGTAATAAATACAAGAGTATGACCATAGCTGCTTTAAGTGTACTTTCCCTTTCTTTAGCTATAATTTCTGGACTACTTGCCAAGACTTATTTTACGGGAATTTCTTAACTTCAGTTAGCAACTTGTTACAGTATTGACGGGAAGCATTCATCGAACCGCTGAAGCCGACGCCGAAGCTGTAGTTATATCAAATCACTTTAAATATCCAGTACATTATCCGTAAGGGCTGTTCGCGTAAGCAGACGAAGGTAGCGAACCTCTTAGTCCTTACAGATTTTCATTGCTCTGTCAGTTTACCATATTTAAAACCTAATCTGTGGTCAGCTTCGCTGGCTCGCAAAGCGAGATCGCACCTAAAGCATATAGTGTCACTCTCTGTGCTTCTGTTAACCCCTCAACCCCCTAGAGCTGTTTTATTCTGAAATAAAAGTCAAAGTATTCCCCAGAAAACCCTAATTATAGTCTTAGAGCTTGTATTCCTTTATCTTTCTTACTGGATATTATTTCAGACTGGAGGAAATATATTGTTGAATTGGATGGGGGTAGGTGAGGTTGCTCCGCCAGTAGCCAGAAGAGAGGAAGCCATGAAAATTCAATGGAAAAAACTATGGGGAAAAGTTATCTTTTGGTTAGGAGCAGAAATTTCGCTCACTTTGATCGGACTGGATGATTTAGCCGATTACAACGAATTTCTCTGTCAGCAGAAAGCAGTGGCATCGATAGAAATAGCTTATCCTACATTAGTAGTAAATTTGATCTTTTGAGCATAACTACCATTCACAGATAAGTAAACAGATACAAGTCAGATTGCCTAGAGAAACATTAGGAGGCAAAAACCATGACTAAACAGACATTTAGTAGTCAAGTTGCTTTAGAAGAAATAACTGAAAAATTGGGTAAACAAGCAATGGAATTAGGACTTATTAATAATTTTGTTGTGCGTTATTTCCCCGATTGTTGGGAGTTTTACATTCCCAACGAACAGAAATCAAACCTTTTGACTCCGCCAGAAGCCTATCTCTATTTGAAGAAGTTACTGGCATTGAAGTAGTTAGGCAAATTTCAGGAGATGACCAATGGATTTTCGGAATTTTCCAGCAGGCAACTCACCCATAGAAGAAACTCATGCAGTTGTTATCGGTGGTAGTATCGCTGGGTTGTTAGCTGGTCGGATTTTAACCGACTACTTTGACAAGATAACTATTATAGAACGGGATCTCCTACCCCAAGAACCCCAACATCGTTTAGGAGTTCCACAATCCTATCACGTCCACTCATTGCTGACTCGCGGACACAGGATATTAGAGCAATTATTTCCTGGATTAACAGTTTCCCTCATGGAACAGGGTGCGTTAGAAATTGACTGGATAGCAGACTTGGCTTGGCTGATGAGTGTGAGTGATCGTTGGACTCCTCGTTTTCATTCGGGAATAACTACTTGTCTTTGTAGTCGCAATCTTCTCGAATTTACTATTCGCAGACATCTGACAAAGTTTAATCAAGTAGACTTCTTAGAAACTGCTTCGGTAACTGAGTTATTAATCAATAGTAATCAAGCTGCTATTGCAGGAGTCAAAGTAAAAATAGCTAATCAAGCACCAATTGAATTAGCTGCTCAGTTAGTGGTAGATGCAAGTGGGCGTAATTCTTTTGCTCCTAAATGGTTAGCAGCTTTGGGATATGAAATGCCCTGCGAAACCAGGATTCATTCTTTCTTAGGATATGCCAGTCGTTTATATCAGCGTTCTGAACAAGAAGCACCAGATTGGCAGCTTTTGTATGTCATGCCATCTCCGCCAAATAACCCTCGTGGCGGGATGATTTTTCCTGTAGAGAGCGATCGCTGGATCCTTACTTTGGCAGGCATGGGTAAAGACTATCCACCAACAGAAGAAACAGGATTTTTAGAATTTGCTCGAAGTTTGCGAAGTGAGGTAGTTTACCAAACTATTACTAAAGCTAAACCACTTTCATCTATTTATGGCTACCGCAATACAGAAAATCGTCTTCGTCACTACGAAAAGCTTAAGAGAATGCCTGAAAACTTTCTGATTTTTGGTGATGCAGTCTGTTCTTTAACCCCGATTTACGGTCAAGGTATGACTGTGGCAGCCTTAAATGCTTTAACTTTAGATAATTGTTTAAAGCAACAACAACAAAATATGGGAAAAGTTAATATGAGAGGTCTTTCCCGACGCTTTCAAAAACAAATAGCTCAAGTCAATAAGACTCCTTGGTTAGTTTCCACAAGTTACGATCTGCGTTGGAAAACTACTATTGGGGGACAGCCTAACACGATAACCCAATTAATCCAGAAATACTTAGACCAAGTCATGAAAACTGCAGTGGAAAATAATACAGTACATAAAACCTTGATTGAAGTAATGACTATGCTCAAGCCACCTATGGCATTATTCGCACCTTCAATTTTGCTCAAAGTTGGGCAATATCAATTACAAAGTTTAGTTGGGAGGAAAACAACTGATGATAACCTTATACACCACATTCCCCCAATGGGGTCTACCTAGCTTTAGCCCTGCCTGTATGAAACTGGAAACTTGGCTAAGGATGGCAAAGCTTCCTTATCAAAGAGTAAGTCAACTCCATCTCCACGTAGAAAAAGCTCCCAAAGGGAAGATTCCATTTATTGAATATCAAGGAAAACTTATAGGCGATTCGACGTTGATTATAGAAATGTTGCGAGAAAAAGAAGAAATTGACCTTGATCAAGGTTTAACCTCTAGTGAAAGAGGAATTTCTTTGGCTTTTCGTCGGATGCTTAAAGAAAATACTTATTGGGGACTTGGTGAAATTCGTTACAATGTGGCGGGAAACTGGCAAGTTTATCGAGAAGTATTGGCTGGACTAATATATCCTGGAGTTCCTGCTACTGAATGGCAACCTCTGATCGAAAAGTTAGGCAGAAGAATTCGTAGTCAAATGTATGGTCACGGCATAGGTCGTCATAGTAGTTCCGAAATTTACCAGATTATTACTGCTGATTTTCAAGCACTCTCTGCTTTCCTTGCTGACAAACCTTTTTTTATGGGAGAGCGACCCACCACTTTAGATGCAACGGCTTATGCCTTTATCGGTAACTTCATCAAGCCACCCTTGCCTAGCCCGATAGTTGACTATGTACTCCAACTAGATAATCTCTGCCAGCATTATGAGCGAATGAGACAAGAAATTTTTGGTGCTTCTGAGTTATCACCTTCTTCTAATAGGGTGGTCTGTCTGTGACCCCGAGAAGTTTTTAATTATTTATACTGACGGAGTTAAATTTCAAGTTAAAGTTTTAAGCTTCATATCAAATCACTTTAGATATGCTGCACATTAATCGCCAGCTATCGCCGATCTCATCCAAGAAATAGGAGAGCAAAATGCCACTTCTGCTCTCCGAACAAACAAATAAATTCAACTTCTAATCATGCCACAATCTCAAATTAAAACCAAAACCCCTGCAATACTAACCTGTGCCAATTGTCCTAAGTTCGACAATTACAACGAGCCCAATAGCCAAGCTTGGTGTAATGCATTCAACATTGCTGCTCGTAATAATCACACGATGACTGCTGATTGGTTATCTTGTCTTCGTTCTGAATCGGAACCAGAATTTATCTCTGGAGAAGATAATCTGTTTTTCCTGAAGACTAATTACATTTTTCTGAAATCAAAAGTAGAATGAAAGTACGCAAAGTAACCAAAATTCTAGAACAAGATGGATCGTATTGAAGGCTTAAGGGAAGATAATGACCCCGTCCCTGAACCTACAACCTTGTGTGATTATGTAGAATTGAAAGTCCCTGCATGAAAATAGATGAATTAACAACAGCTTATAAATTCGGTAGAAGAGATTTTTCGTGTTTAAATTTACCAAAAGTAGATTGGCACAAAGCTCATTTAGCAGATATTAACTTGAGCCAAGGCTATCTATATCGGGCTAATTTAAGTAAAGCTCATCTTGAACGAGCTTTTCTCAACAAAGCTATTCTTTATGAGGCAAATTTGCACCAAGCATACTTATTTCGTGCTAGTTTAATCGAAGCAAAATTAGAGAATGCTAATTTGACTAATGCTGTACTCAATCATGCCAACTTTTATGGGGCAGATCTCCGTAACGCCAATCTCTCTCACGCTCATTTGGTATGGACAAATTTGCGAGAAGCTAATTTGACTAATGCTTGTTTAGATCACGCTGATTTAAGCGGTGCTAAGTTCTGTCGCACGATTATGCCTGATGGTAGTTTGAGAAATGATGATTGTTAGAGGTTAGAAATTAGGTTGCAAGGCTTGTGCAACAATAGTTATTATTGGTTTTCTTCCAATCTTTTTCTTTAACTTCAACAGTAGATTCGACTACAGAAATGTCATAACCACTTAACAATATGTAAAAGCTAAATGTCCCGCTTCTCTAGTATCAGGATAACTACGATGGACTAGCACAACAGGAACTTTACAAACAGGAAAAACTAGATTTACGACAATAGTCGGATCACGGTTATAGTTTGATTTAAAAGCTATTACTCTTTAATAAATCATGATTCTGGCAATTACAATATTACTTCAGGCTGAAACTGGCTCAAAAGTAGTTCAAATACAATCTTTCCTAGAGTCAATTATTGAACTACTAACAGTTTTTGGGTTTAAGATTTTAGCTGCGATTATAGTCTTCTTGGTAGGAAACTGGGTTGCTAAGTGGATTCGGGGTATTATCCAAAACTTTATGGAAAAAAGGCAATTAGAAGCAACCGTCACGGGATTTGTTTCCAGCCTTTCCTACTACGCCATGATCACTTTTGTGGTTATTGTTGCATTAGGTCAGTTAGGAGTTCGTACTGCTTC
>JASJDB010000296.1 GCA_030065315.1 Xenococcaceae cyanobacterium MO_167.B52
TCGTTGTAGGCTTATCTGGTGGAGTAGATAGCTCAGTTGCTGCTGCTACTCTACACAATCAAAATTATCAAGTAGTAGGACTTACCCTCTGGCTAATGAAGGGTAAAGGACAATGCTGTTCTGAAGGAATGGTTGACGCTGCAAAGATTTGTGAGCAATTGGATATTCCTCATCATATTGTGGATAGTAGAGAGGTATTTCAGGAAAATATTATTGATTACCTAGTTTCAGGTTATGAAGCAGGAATTACTCCCTTGCCTTGTTCTCAATGTAATAGAGCGGTTAAATTTGCTCCTATGCTCCAGTATGCCAAGGCAGAATTGGGTATTGATCAAATAGCCACAGGTCATTATGCTAGGATTCATTATGACTCAAATAGCGACCGCTATCAACTATTAAGAGCAGTTGATCGCAATAAAGATCAGTCTTATTTTCTCTACGATCTAACCCAAGAAATTTTAGCAGGAACTCTTTTTCCTTTGGGAGAACACACTAAAGAAGAAACTAGAAAGATTGCTGCGGATTTTCAACTATCCACTGCGAATAAGCCAGAAAGTCAAGATTTATGCTTGATTGAAGCTCATGGCTCAATGGGAGAATTTTTGGATAAATATATTAACCAAAAAGAAGGAGATATCGTTGATTTATCAGGAAAAGTTCTAGGCAAACATCAAGGTATTCATCATTACACCATTGGACAGCGTAAAGGTTTAGGAATTGCTGCCCCAGAACCGTTGTATGTGGTCAAGTTAGACCCTGTAATGAATCGGGTTATTGTCGGCGATCGCAATTCTGGAGGACAGCTAGAATGTACTGTTAAGAGGGTAAACTGGGTATCTATTGCCCAACCACAAACCCCTATTAAAGGGGAAGTACAAATACGCTATCGTTCTAAACCTGTTCCAGCGAGTATTATACCTCTGGAACAAGGTAGGGTTCGTATAGTATTTGAAGAACCTCAATTTGGCGTTACTCCTGGTCAAGCAGCAGTTTGGTACAACGGAGAAATATTATTAGGTGGTGGAATTATTGAGCGTAATCAATCCTAATATAGCGGTTCTCATTTTAATGAGATACAACAAACATCTTGGTTTTCGTTCATCGTTCATCGTTCATCGTTCATCGTTCATTGACTGTACCTCACTTATTTGAGAAAGGCTATAGTTTCCTAATGTAGGGGCGAATAATATTCGTCCTTACTTGTAAGCAACATAATTTTCTACATCTCTACATCTAAGTGATTCAACCTTAAAAAACTTAAAATACACCAAAAGTAGATTAGCCCTAAAACCTAATACCTAATCCCTAAAACCTAAAACCTATCCTCGCTATTTGATGTTTAATAAAGTGGAACTATTTATTCCCTAGATTTTAGTTGATAGTTCACGCTATTTTTTTGCCTGCGGACTTCATCGATCAAATAAGATTGAGACTTATTCAAGAAACATTGAGCCATATTCCAATTAGCAGGATTAATTTGCTCAAAAGAAATAACTCGAACATTATCAATGACTACAGAACTAGTAAATAAAAGATCTGAAGTAGAGCCAAGAAACTTAACTAGATCTCCTGTGCTGCTGGTAAAACCAAACTCTAAAGATGAACCATCTAAAGTTAAGTGATTATCAGTGCCAAGTATTAATATATCCAAAAATTCTGAAATAAAGACACCATCAGAATTTTTAACAAATGCCAAAACACTAGACAAATTAAGTACAGTATTTTGATCAGCTTGAAGATTCCCGCGGACTACCCCCATTACACTTGTACCATCCAACCAAGTATAGGAGAATTTAAACCAAGTAGCTCCGCGATCCCGATTAAAAAAACTCAAAACAGATTTTAATGCGGATAAAAATTGAGACTTGTTCATCTTTTTAATCAGCTATGTTGACCAGAGAACAATCGACTTGTTGAAGACCCTCGATAGGTTGGTCAGAGTTCTTTAAGCAAGTCGCAAAGACCTCTAATGAGATTTAATATTAATCTTTAGCTTATAATAAGTCAGGATAATCACTTGAAATATTTAACAACTGAATCAACCACTTAACCAATCAGGTAAATTGGTATAGTTTCTTGCCAGCAATTGCGCTGCTAATTTGTTATTGTAAGGTTGATAAAGAGACTGAAGATAATTTAGAGTTTCTTCACTAATCTTTTCTTCGTGGGGCAGCCCGTTTAAGCTGTAATAGATATTTCTGAGAAAAATTTTAATTCCCGAATTGGCACGCCAGAATTTTTCAGCTTTAAAATTAACAAACAAAGCTAACTGCTGTAAATATTTATTTTTATAGTTTAAGCTTTTATTTTCTATGGAAAAATCTTGCTCTTCAAATATAGAGTTATCAATTTCTAGCCAATTACAAAGATTAGCTAAAAATAGCTTGGGGTCTTTTTTGAGATCATCTAAAAAAGTAATATAAATAGATTCCTCAAAAACATCAAACCATTCTTCTAAATAATTAGCATAAAAACCACCATCAATTCCCCAATACAGATCGTTTTCTTTTTTGATTCTTTCTTGAAATGGGACAGATTCACACTGCTTTATATATTCAGCCAAGGTTACTTTGTTATCTAGCTCAAGCATACTTTTTTTATATTTAAAAAAAGAAATTAACCGTGATATTGGTTCGCGAAAAATAATGATAATTTTTACTTTCTCTCCCAAAGTTCTTTTGATAGTTGCAGCTAGCTTTTTTCTTCCCTCAAAATACCCTGGAGTAGCTTCCATGACATATTTTTGATTTCCACAGTGACTAAAATACTGTTGATATTGTTCAAAAGGAGTTTGACAATTTTGATATCTATCGTCCCATTCGCCATATCTATAATAGGAAAAATAGCAAGTTTCTTTAACACTAGAACAACCAATATCAGGATGATGGGATAAATAACTATATACTGAGGTAGTTCCAGCTTTTACAACTCCAGCAATTACTAAATTCGGTAATCTCATCTAGTTGACCATCTCCCTTTAAATTCTAATGGAAACATCCTAATTGGATGTTATTTTTTTAGCTTAAAATCTTTTAAAGACTGATTATAAAGGTAAGAGTGTTTTTTTTCGACTGCCTGTGGCAATCCCGAAAACAAAAAACCTTGGCACGCACATACCAAGGTTGAGTAGGAGAAATCAATGTTGACGAGCGACCCTGCTGAGGAAACCTCAGCCAAGGAACGCGCGAGTCGTGACGAGAGAAAAATCTTTTAAGCGAGAAAACCTAACTTTTTGCCATTGTCGCGAGCAGTTCTAATTAGGTTTTGTCTAGTGGTTCTTTCGATACCAATACGATTACAAACTGCTGTGATGACTTGAGAGTGTTTAGCGATCATTTGTCCCCGAAGCTTATTAAATTTAGCTTTACCTAGATAGTTACGAACCAGAATGACGATTGGTGCAAACATTGTTATTTCTAGACCTCGATTCAAAGTTGATTAAAGTTGTTGTTTAAATTGATGTGTCTCAACGGAAGGGATTAGCTGATAGCAAAAGAAACTAGAACTAATGCTGTAACTAAGAATGCTGCCACTGCACCTTGTTTGAGATAGTTTTTTTGTTCCCATACTGTTGGATACTCTTGATAAGTCATTTCAGGCTCAACAGCATAGTTGTTAAGAATTCCGTTGTCTAATTGAGTGGTGTACATATAGCGTTCTTCTTTATTTGTTTCTTGTGTTTAGTTCTCTATGTAAATTAATGTAACAAATATATTTATTTTTGTAAAGCAAACTTGACAAATATATATTTATGAGATCTATAATTAGGGCTTATTAAAATCCCTAATCAAAGTAGCTCACAAAAAAAATCCAGCTTGGGTGCTGGATCATGAGGTTTTTATTCACTTGGGGAAAAAACAAAAATACTATGGCTAACAGTTGACATAGTCTCACCGTTAACCGTAAGCGGTTTAACGGTTTGACGGTTTAACGGGAGTCCTCTCAAAACATTTAAGATAGAAATTCTTCTATGAAAAACTGATTATAGTTTTTTAATCGTTATCTAAACCGTCAAGGTAAGATTGAACAGTATTGATATATTTATAATCGTTAAGAGTTTCAGGATTTAATCGACCTTGAGCAACCGCAGATTCCACTAAATCAGCAGCAGTAACCTTACCAGTTTTTACAGCACGATTAAAAGCAGCATTACTGGGAATACCTTGATTAGTAAAATAACCTTGATAACCACGGGTTACTAGATTGACAGGAGTGATTTGGAGGGATTTAGTAACAGAAACTTTCTCGGCAAAAGAAGGAGTAGCGATTAAAGAAAGAGTTAAAGCGGATAGAGTGACTAATAATGTACGTTTCATAATTATTTCTCCTGTTCTCAGAACAATTAATTTGTCTTTTTTCTTGTTGTTAATAGAATCGCTGAGTAAAATGAGTAGGTTCTGAGAGTAATCAGAGAATTAGTTAATAGTAAAGGTTAATTTTCCTGAGTCCAATCTGAGAGAAAAATAATATCAATTCTCGAAGCTATGCAGTCGATACAGCGATCAGAGTGGAAATTTAGCGATCGCAATTTAGAGCAAATTTATCGCAACAAGATAAGTTCCATAAATGTTGTTCTTGAGGGCATATATTGAAAAAACTTTTGTTTTGTTACCTAAAAATCAGCCTTTTTAAACCATGCCAGGATTGAGCAAAAAGGTGATAATCGCCACAATCTAATTTTCTATTTATTTATAGTTAAAATTTAATCATTAGCTTAATCCAGTCATAAAATTACCTAATTACAAGGCATTAATACAGCCATCAGACAAGATAAGTACAGTTGAAATTGTAATTAATTCGCTCTAGTGCAAATAATACGCCCTAATACACTCCAATTTAGATTCTAATTCAAGTATAAATATATTATTTTCCCAGTAACGCACTAGATTCATCGAACAAGTATGAACTGGGAATGGATTTGATTAGGAGTAATTAATATCGTGATGGCAAATTGCAAATTTAACTTTTTTTAAAAATCATCACGGAAAGAGCTGGCACCGTAATTTCAAGAGCATAAGCCCAAGGGGATGAATTCCACTGTCGGGCTTCTAAACTGGGATTAACCTGACCATTACCTCCATACTTTTTGTCATCTGTATTAATTAGTTCTTGATAAGCTCCTGGTTCTCTGACTCCTACCCAATAATTTTGATAGACATTAGGCTTGAAATTGCACACAACAATCAGAACCTCATCAGAATACTTATCCTTGCGTAGATAGGTAATCATACCGCGAGGCATATCATTACAATCAATCCACTCAAATCCTTCATTGGTAAAGTCATCAGTGTACAGGGCTGGTTCAGCATGATAAATTTGATGCAAATCTTTGACCAGTTGATGTAGTTGCTGATGGGATTGCGATTCCAGCAGCCACCAGTCTAAGTCCCCATTAACATTCCATTCTCTTGTCTGACCAAACTCCATACCCATAAAGAGAGTTTTCTTGCCAGGATGAGTAAACATATAGGCAAAAAGCCCCCGTAAATTAGCCATTTTTTGGCTATCATCTCCTGGCATTTTTTGCCACAGATGTCCTTTTCCATGAACAACCTCGTCATGGGAAAGAGCCAGCATGAATTTTTCGGTAAATGCGTACCAAATACTAAAAGTTAGCTTGTTATGAACGTTGGAACGGTCTTGGGAGTGAACGTGAAAATAACTTAAGGTGTCGTTCATCCAGCCCATATTCCACTTAAAATTAAATCCCAAACCACCTATGTCTATCGGATGGGATACCTTTTCCCAGGTGGTAGATTCTTCGGCAATAGAAAGAACACCAGGATAGTGTTGAAAAATTGCCTCGTTTAGCTGGCGCAGAAATTCTACTGCTTCTAAGTTTTCTCGACCACCATGAGCATTGCCGATCCATTCTTCTCGTTCATAGTCGAGATAGAGCATGGAAGCAACTGCATCAACTCGAATCCCATCGATATGATATTTTTCAAACCAAAATAGAGCGCTGGCAATGAGAAAATTGCGGACTTCATAGCGTTCATAATTAAAGACCAGAGTTCCCCAGCCTTTATGTTCTCCTTTGCGCCAATCCTCATATTCGTAAAGGCTAGTTCCATCAAACCCAGCCAGACCATGAGCATCTTTAGGAAAATGTCCAGGTACCCAATCGATCAACACTCCAATCCCTGCTTGGTGACAGCGATCAATAAAGTACATAAAATCTTGGGGAGTTCCATAACGAGAGGTTGGAGCATAGTAACCGACTACTTGATAGCCCCAAGAACCATCAAAAGGGTGTTCGGTGATAGGTAATAACTCAATGTGAGTGTAACCAACTTCTTTAACGTAGGGAATAAGCTTGTCAGCCAATTCTCGATAAGTCAAAAATCTTGCACCAGGTTTATCAGAAACTGGTACGGCTTGACCACTTTCTGGGGGGGTTTCTAGACTGGAATGTAACCAAGAACCAAGATGGACTTCATAGATCGAAATTGGCATTTCATCAGGATTAGCTTGGGAACGGTGAGCTAACCAAGATTCGTCCTGCCAAGAGTAGGATAAATCTGTCACAATTGATGCTGTGGCTGGACGTAGCTCCTGTTGATAGCCATAAGGATCAGTTTTTAAACAACAATGACCCTGAGCATTTTCAATGGCATATTTATACTTTTCACCCGATGTCAGACCAGGAACAAATGCCTCCCAAATTCCCATCTGGTTGCGCTTCATTGGGGATTGATTATTATCCCAATTGTTAAAGTCCCCTACTACCCCAACTTTCTGAGCATGAGGTGCCCAAACAGCAAAATAAACTCCTGATTGTCCCTCTCTCTCTGTTAGGTGCGCTCCCAGTTTTTCATAGATACTGTAGTGTTTTCCTTCCCCGAACAAATGTAAATCAAAATCGCTTAACCAATTCTTTTCTTTAACTGCTGTCATCTTTACTAATGATTTTTTATGATGATTAATTTTGGAGAATTTTTGACAAACTACTAACAAGAAAAGAGCTGAATTTAATTTTCATTGTTAATTTTTGATGGCGAGGGAAACTCTATCCCGCTTTCTAGAAAAAGTTGTTTTAAATCTTTATTCATCAATTGTTCTTGACGCAACATAGCCAGACAACGTTTGGCAAATTCATCATCTTGTTGAATCTTTTTGATCAAGAAATTTTTAACAGAATTTGGTGAGATTTCTTGAGGCGAGTATAGATTTTCGATGTTCTCATAAGATCGAATTAAAAACCGATTTTGATCTTGAACTTCATCTTCATAGACTACTTCCTTACTCATCCATTCCCAATCTAAGCGCTGAATCCAAATTTTTTCCCCTGAATAAATGGAATTAATATTAAGAGTTAGATCATCAGTTATGTACCAATAGGTTTGAGGATCATCATACATATCACCGTGTAAGCTATTGGGCAAAGTTATGTGATTTCCTGAAAAATTGCGAATATTGACGTTAGCATTAGCTGTTGTCCGATAAGCCAATTTTAGTCTCAGATACAGTCCTTCCTGCTCATATTTATCTTTTCGAGGGAGGAGATGATGGAAAGAAATGGCTGCTCCAGCTTCATAAATTTCCAGTAAACCCTGTTCTCGATCTAGGTAATAGTTATCTCCATAAATAGCCGTATCCACAGCCCAAGCTGTTCCACTCGAACCTAAAATATCAGTTTCTTCTGCCACATGGGGACGTGGCATAACTGTTTTGGGTACACGTTCAAAAAATTCTCTTTGAAATTTCATCGGTAACCTGATTAAATTGGTAGATTGATCTGAGCTTCTTACATTTCTTAATATAATCTCTAAATGTAATTTTTCCCCAGATATGTGTCAAGGAATTTCAATATACGGAGTAATGAAATACTGTTCGGATCAGCCTAAAAACTTAATGAAATTAGGGAGTGTGGGGAGTGTGGGAGGTGTGGATTGAGATTAATTCTTGTTTTTCCGATTTAATCTAACCACGGCATAGCCAATGGATAAACAAAGAATAGCTACTCCTAAAGCCATTAAATCACTACTAGATTTTTTATCTATGTCAAAAATAATGATTTTCCTGGCTACGGCAATCAAGGCAGTTATTAAGACTAATTCTACTTGAACTACCTGCTTTTTGAGATAAGCAGTAATATTTTCCAGTAACTCTAAAGCGAT
>JASJDB010000297.1 GCA_030065315.1 Xenococcaceae cyanobacterium MO_167.B52
GATACCAGCAGTAACGAAATTAGGGAGACCTATTTTAAAAGCAGCAATTAAAAATAGTCTATCTGTTAATTCAAACAGTACAGTATTCTCCCCAACTTCTTCAAACACCGAATTAACTAAAATTTGGCAGAAAGCAGCGGTCTCAACAAGTTCCTCCGTTTCGAGCTACGCTAGCCAGAACAGGAGCAATTAGTTTTTGGCGTTTAAAATACTGGTGTAGCATAATAGTTAACTATTAGTTTGTTGAGTATCATTACTAGTAGTAACTGTATTCATTGAATCTGATACCAGAGTAATTTTTTTCGCTTGTTCGGCTACTGCCTCAGCTTTCGCTTCAGCAACAATATCACCAATTGCCTCTCCAGTTTCGGCAATCGCACCTTTAGTCTTTTCATATAAGGTAACGCTTCCTTTGATCACTGTTTTAGCTAAAGGTTTAATTAGAGGTAATACTGCGGGGGCTAAAACTACTACACCCATGCCAAGGGCTAAAGTCTGCATGGGATGAGTTTTATAAGCATTTTGAACTTGCATAAGTAGAGGGTTTTTAGCTAGTTGCATTTTGTTAGCTAGTTGCATTTTGTTAGACATAAGGGGCATTTCTCCTAAAATTGATGGGTCTGGTTACTGGAAAAACCAGTAATTTCGTTCCTCTAACTGATGTTGTGCTAGGGGGCGAAGACTGTTAAGTCCAGCAGCGATCGCTGAACCATTGTGAATCACGGTGGCAATAAGAGGATTCAGTCCAGTGGTGGCAGCCAAGCCCAAAGCCATTAAATTAGGTGCTACTACTAGCATCGTATTTTGTTCAATGAGATTTTGGGTTTCTCTGGCAATATTGAGAGCTTGTAACAAACTGGCTAGATCGTTATCCATCAAAACCACATCTGCTATTTCTCTGGCAATATCAGAACCATTGGCAAAAGACACGGAAACATCAGCATAAGCCAGAGCAACTGAATCATTCAAGCCATCACCGACAAAGGCTACTGTTTTACCTGCTAACTTTAAATCACGAACAATTGCAGCTTTTTGTTCGGGAAAAGCTTGGGCATGAACTTGAGATATGGGAATATTTAATTCCTCTGCTACTATTGTAGCTCTTTGTTGGTTATCTCCTGTCAATAAATGAATTTCTTTCCCAGAGGCTTGGAGAGATTGAATTAACCCTGGACTTTCCGAGCGCAGGGGATCAGCATATTGAATTACCCCCTGAAATTGCCCATCACAAGCGACATAAATTAAGGATAACCAGGAGGAACTGGCAGATTTTTGTGACAAATCACAGATATCATGTAGGGGATAGCTTGTAGTGTCCAAGCTTTCTAAACTAATATTTTCTTGAGTTAAAAAGCGATCGCTTCCCACTAAAACTTCTTGATTTTCCACAGTAGCTCGAATACCCAACCCAACTTCATAATTCCATTCTTGACGACGGGGAATAGGGATATTTTGATTTTGAGCATAGTTATTAATTGCCTCTGCTACGGGGTGAGTAATTCTTTGTTCGGCAGCAGCAGCCAAAGCTAACATTTGTTCTGGGGACATTCTCCCTGGTACCGTTTGGACACCAACTACAGCTAACTGTCCTTGGGTTAAAGTTCCTGTTTTATCAAAGACTACTGTATCCACTTCTGCTAACTGTTCAATGGTTCGTCCACTACGTACCAAAATACCGTGACGTGTGTTGTGGTTTAATGCCCCTAAAAATGCTGTAGGCATAGAAACACGAATACCTGTAACAAAATCTAAAGTCAGGATCGAGGCTGCTCTGGCTGGTTCTTTGGTAATACCTAAGACTATCCCTGCTAAAGCCAGAGAAGGTAAAATCAATTTGTCTGCTAACTGGGCTGCATAATTTGCCATACGGGTATCGTGTACAGGAGCATTTTGCAGTAGCTCCATACTGGCAGCAGCACGAGTCTGGGTTCCGACTCTCTCAGCACGAATGTAAATCTGTCCCGAATTTACCAAAGTCGAGGCATAAACCTTTGTTCCCATCTCGGCAACTATGGGCATTGATTCCCCTGTCAGTTGTTGTTGGTCAACCGTTGCTCGACCTTTAATAACTTTCCCATCTACAGGAATTTGTTCCCCAGGATAGACAATAACCGTTTCTCCTACCTGTACCTGATCGCTTTGGATTTTCAGGGGTTGTTCTTCTCTAATTACCCAAGCAAAATGCCCAATAGCATCCAGAAGATCAGCAGTTTGAGTTTCTGTTGAACGAGCTGTGCGATCTCGTATAATGTCTCCCAATTCGTGAAGGGTAATAACTAAAGCGGGAGTTACTAATTTTCCCTGTCCATAACTTAAACCCAAGGCTAATAAGTCTAAACAATCAATATTGATTTTGCGCTCAGACCAAAGACTCTGACTGGCTTTTTGGGCAATGGGCAAGGTCACGGCTAGTAAACTGGCAAGAGCCACTGGACGCAACCAAATTAAGCTACTTTGGTTACTTAACCAACTGACGATTGTGGTAAAGAGGGGTAATTTTAAGCTAGACCAGTTTTCTAATTCACTAGTTGGCTCAGGAGTTATTTCCTGGGAAGCTAACTTAGTTAAGGTTGCTTGTTGAATTAAACTCTTGAAGCGATCCGCTATTGCTGTGAGTGAATCCCCTGGACTGTAATAGGAGATCGCTACTGAGGCTGCAACTGAATTTACTCTGACTCTAATAATGCCAGATTGGGCTAATAAAAATTTTGAAAGACTACGGGCATAATCGGGATTCTCTTTTAAGTCAGTTAGACGCAATCTGATTCTACCTGGGATATGATGAGCCACAGAAATTAAAGGGGGATCCGCTTGGCTCTTTTTGATATCAGTTATGGGTAAGGAATTATTCAAATACTCAGTCCTTAATACTTGATTCTTTTTTTGTTGCTTTTGGCTATTTTTATTACTACTATTGCCTATTGCCTGTTGCCTTCCTCTCTACTAAGTCTCTTATTACTTTTAAGAATTGATCTAACATTAACCGCCACCTACCCACTTACCCAGATACTTGGTTTTCTTGTCGAACCCTGTTGATGATCCCCATCAAGCGCATTCCTAATTCCCAATCCGACAATCCCTGGTTGTTATAGTTAATGATGATTGAAGCTGCTGCATAATTAATCCGAACCCGATTGACATATTCATCAGTACTTAAGACTTGTTGTAAACGTTTAGCAAAATCCCGGTCTAGAGATAACTGGGGCATTTTCAAGCGAACTCTTCCAGGTACGGCATGAGCGATCGCATATCCTTGAAGATCGACTTGGGACGCTTCTGTCTCTTCAGTGCTAACTCCATTGCTTTGAGATACTTGAGATTTGCCTTCTTGTTTGAGTTTGGTAAATACTTGACGAGCTAAACTTGCCACCAATAGGTTTACTAACAAAGCATTTGCACCTCGTAGCTTAAACTGACTGGTAATGAATACACCAATCGCCACAGGAAGAATCGTTTCGATCTCCCCATGTTCTCTTAAAAATCCTCCAATTTGGGCTGTTGCATCTTCTGGAGCAAGATTAAGATTGGCAGTTGAGGTTGTAGATGTCATGGTCATTATTTCCTCCTATTTCTTAGATTAAGAAAAAAAGTATTTGGGGTAAACAAAAGTTTAAGAAAACTTATTGGCTCTAGCTACAACAATTGATCAGTGGTCAGAGTAGCCCTAAAGGATTCCTGAGCGGATCCTTTAGGACGGCGGAGTAATCTCTGACTTGGCTGCATATCCTGTGGGTTCTAAAGCTTGAATTAGAGACTCAACACTAGTCTCTGATTCGACAGGCAAGATCACTCTAACTCTTTTTTGTGACAAATTAACTTTGACTTGATTAACTCCTGAAAGTTTTTGTAATGCTTCCCTGACAGTTTGGGCGCACATTTCACAGTGGAGATCCTCAACCTGTAATTGAATTTCTCTATTTGGCGATCGCTTAAAGAACCAATTCATAATTAATTTCCTTTCGCTCCTAGTGCTTTGTCAAGATTAATTTAAGGGATAAATGTAGCTAAATTTTCCCCCTTGTCCCCCTTGTCTTTCTCAACTAGGGTTTTTGAGATTACTGAATTGGTGTTCTAGGAGGGTTAGGTTCATCCTCTGAGGTATTAGTGGTATGAATTTGAGCTTTTGTCGGAGATTTTTCGGTAAAATGGGGAGAATCAGCATTGTTGCCATCTACCCACTCATAAAATTCGATAGTATCAGGGTTGCAGGAAGTACAGCCATGACATTTATCTCCCATCGCCACCTTGCGTACCCGCCCTTTTCTGATTAACTTTGAGAGCATATGCCTCAGTGCGTCTCCATCTATATGAAAGTGCAATTCCATTTCTGCTAAAGAAACGCGATGATAATCTAGTACAAAGTCTTGTAGTTCTTTTAAGATCATTAGTTTATAAATGCTATACGTTCTTAGGTTATAAGTACTTACACACAATAAATTACACAGGTGCCCTAAAGGATTCGCTCCGCGTCAGATAGGGAATAGGGAATAGGGAATAGGGAATAGAGAATAGCCCTAAAGGATTCGCTTCGCATCGCGACAGAAAAGAAATACAGCTATTTTTAGTTAATATCAAAATGTGTAAAATAATTTTATTTAGGTACTCAGATTTTTTTGGCTCTCTTGAGCAAGACGTGATAACCACTTAAAAAAAACTATTGGCATCAAATAATCTTAAGTTATAGCTAATAGTTCTCATTTAACGATATCAGTAAAATACCCTAATAGACTCATGGTAGACATCGATATTAATGAAAGCTTAATCTTGTCTGCCCTTCCCTTCACTCAAATAACAGTGACAGTCTGGCTTATCGAGCAGAGATTGAGCTAGAGAATTAAGGGCTGTTGCTGCCAATAAACCACCGCCGAAGGAACCAGCTATAGTAATAAAAGGAATGCTAGAATCCATCAGCCAACGTTTAGCTGCTGGAGCATGACTGAAGCCAATGGGCATAGCAATAATTAGAGCAGGATGGAGCAGATTCTCTTTGATCGCCTGACAAACAGCAATTAATATCGAAGGAGCATAGCCGATAACCAAAATACAGCCAGAAGTTAGCTGCTGTAAATCTTGCTGCCGAGAGGTAGAATGCCAAAACTCTTGTTCCGCTTCTGCTGCATCTGTAAGATGAGGATTATTCATTAAAGTTGTTATCTGACAGCCAAGATGGGCAAGACGAGTGGAATCGCAAGCAGCTACGATGGCAGGAACATCGCCGACAATTTGACAGCCAGACTTGAGTGCTTCTCTAGCAGCAGCAATTGCTCCTGGACTAACTTGGACAAAATTAACTAAGCTCACATCACCACAAGCTAATACTAGTTGAGAAAGTAAATCAACTTCAATTTCTGATCGCTCTGATAAATCAGGTAGCAAAAGTTTTAAGGATTCTGCAAAAGATTCGGGGTGAGAGGAGGTAACTTCATCTAGAGCATCCCAAAGGGTTGCGGTTTCTGAATGTTGCAGTTTTGCGATCGCATCTTTTCTAGCCTTTTGACAAAGATTGTCCCTTCCTAATAACCCTTCTAAAGCAGATGCGGTTTGTCGGAGTTTAGCAATTTGTTCGATAATACTGCGATATTGCTCCTGAAGTTGAGGAAGTAGAATATCAGTTTCTGTGGACAAGGTTTCAGTTGATAGTAATTTGCGGATATGTTCCAGTTGAAACCCTTGTTGTTTGAGAGCGATAATTTGGTGCAATTTTTGCACATGACTTTCGGCGTAAAGACGATAGTTATTAGGGGAGCGCTTTGCTTCTGGCAACAGTCCAGTTTGATGATAGTAGCGTACCATACGTGGAGTTAAACCGTTGCCGACTTTTTCCGTAAGCTGTTTGATTGTTAAGTAATGTTCCATAATCCTTGACCTTGACACCAATGTCAAAGTGTAGTTTTAGTGAGTCGTCAACACCGCGATTGGATATGCCGACTGACCGTCGGCATCCCTCGCGGTCAGATTTGTTCCAGCGATGACTCAACTTATCCCCATTAGAATTTTACAGAAATATGCAGAGGCTTCCGCAGCAGCTATCTGCGGAATTTTGGTTCTTTTCGGCTGGCTTTGCCTTCATTTTAACTGGATTGGTCTAGCTCTATTGATTTTGACCGCAGCTTATGTGATTGGCGGTTATGAAAGTACCAAAGAAGGAGTTACGACCCTCTGGCAGGAAAAAGAACTAGATGTAGACCTACTAATGATCCTAGCAGCTTTAGGAGCAGCTAGTTTAGGCTTATGGCGACGAGAATATTATTTAATTATCGACGGGGCAATCCTAATTCTCATTTTTGCCATTAGCGGAGCTTTAGAAAGCTTTGCAATGGAGCGCACGGAGCGCAATATTCAATCTCTCATGGCAGTTACCCCTGATACTGCCAGGGTTATTCATAATGGTCGAGAGAGTCAAATAGCGATCGCAAAGTTACAAGTGGGAGATGTGGTTTTAGTCAAGCCTGGAGAGATGATCCCTACAGATGGCATTATTTTAGAGGGAGCAACTACAGTCAATCAAGCTCCGATTACAGGAGAATCGATTCCTGTTGATAAAACTATTGGGGATGAAGTTTTTGCTGGAACTCTTAATGGCAATGGGGTATTACAGCTCAAGGTTCACCAACATCCAGAAAGTAGTCTGATTCAAAGAGTAATTCGCCTTGTCGAACAAGCCCAAACTCAAGCTCCCCCATCTCAGCAATTTGTGGAACGTTTTGAACGGGGTTATGCCAAGGTAATTGTTTTATTAGGCGTAGTTTTAGGTACTCTGCCTCCTTTTGTTTTGGGTTGGGATTGGGAAACAACTATTTATCGGATGCTCATTTTTTTGGTAGTAGCTTCTCCTTGTGCCTTGATGGCATCAATTATGCCAACTCTGTTATCGGGTATTGCTCACGGCGCGCGACAGGGAATTTTATTTAAAAATGGAGCGCAGTTGGAAAAAATTGGTCGGGTCAAGGCGATCGCTTTTGACAAAACTGGTACCCTAACAATGGGACAATTAGAAGTAGTGGATATTATTCCCGCAGCCGAATATTCTACCGAAAAAGTTTTACAATTAGCTGCGGCGATCGAATCTGGTTCAGAACATCCCATCGGTGAAGCTATTATCCAAGCAGCAGACAAAGCTAACTTGTCCTGGCAAAGCGCAACTCACATCCAAGCCAAAACGGGTCGAGGCATTGTAGGAGAAGTAGCAGGAGTCAGGGTAACTGTAGGCAAAGCAACTGATATCCCTTGTTCTCCTGAATTGCAAGCAGCTAGTAATAGCCTGGAAACCGCAGGTAAAACCGTTGTTTGGGTAAGTTTACCCCAAGAAGTTATCGGGATCATTGCCGTTGCAGATACAGTTAAACCAGAAGCAGTTAGTGCGATCGCACTTTTAAAACAACTGGGAATCGAAGCTACAGCGATGCTGACAGGAGACAATCGGCGTACTGCCCAAAGTGTAGGGCAAATCCTCAATCTTGATCAAATTCATGCCCAATTATTACCTGAGGATAAACTAGCAGTCATTACCCATCTACAGCATAAGTATCACAATGTAGCTATGGTAGGAGACGGTATTAATGACGCTCCTGCTTTAGCTGCTGCCAGTGTGGGGGTAGCTATGGGAGTTTCTGGCACAGATGTTGCTTTAGAGAGCGCGGATATAATTCTAATGTCCGATAACTTGACTAAATTGTCCCAGGCAATTCAACTGGGTCGTCGTGCTAATCGCATTATCAAACAAAATATCACTTTCGCTCTCTTCTTTATCTGCTTGCTGTTGTTGGCTAATTTAGTCGGTAGTATTAATTTACCCTTGGGAGTAATCGGTCATGAAGGTTCGACCTTATTAGTAACTTTAAATGGTCTGCGTTTACTGAATTGAGATATCCCCGCCGATAAATCAGGGGATTCTTACTCCTCAGTCTCGCCGAAGCTGGGGTCAACCCCGAGAGAAAAGTTACTCGCGCTCTGGGAGCGCCTTACTCAAATCTTATCGGTATAGTTACCTAATTTGAAGTGCCAACCTGCGGTTTTAAAGACCATTAGTATAAAAATTTGAGGTTTACTACCCGCAGGTAGGCAAAGGCGCTCAGCGCGAGAAGGTTTTTTGT
>JASJDB010000298.1 GCA_030065315.1 Xenococcaceae cyanobacterium MO_167.B52
ACTTCACTGGCTTACCTCTTAAAGGACTGGCATAAGGATCGGACATTAATTCCAGGATATCTGTTGCTGGAGCATTACGATATTTGGGATACATCACCACAGCTTTGATAACTATGCCTATGCCCAAACCAATTATCGGACAAGCCAGGATTAACCCATCATTTGCCAATGTTGCTGCTAATAATATGCCTACAATAAAACCTCCCAACAAACCAATAGTTTCTAGGGAAAAAATTAATAAATCTCCTACAAAGTTGCCATAAAGACGTTTTTTATTGAGATGTTTTCCTTCTCCAATAATTCGACCCATATCGAACTCTACTGCTAAACCTAATTGTTCTGCATAGGTACTAAGGGCGCGGACTCTTTTCCCTGTTAGAGGATGAGTAGAATTTAACTCCATCCACCAACCCCAAGGATTGAACATATCCCATAAAAATACCCGACCAACTTTTTCAGGAGAAGCAGCTATACGATAAGCTGTTCCAGTAGAAGTTGCTGCTTTCGCATCATAAATACCCAGAGCGCGAGTTGCTTCTAGTAAGCGACTTGGTTCTTGAGCGTTGGTAGTCTCTTCTACGATGCCATAAGCAATTTTTACTAAAGCCCGTGATAAAGCATTAGGATTACCAGTGGTTTCTGCTGCAAAGCGGTCAGCAAAATATTCTCTAATCCGAGATAGATATAGTAGTAAGTAAGAGCCAACGATATAGAAAATGTACGCTACTAAAGCAGCATTTTGGAAAGCACTTTTAGACTTGCTGCTACCCCGAGTACCCATACGACGGGCAAAGATATAGACCAGATAACAAATTTGGATTAGAGTTGAAGCTATGGTCATTACTGCAAAATCCCAATGGACAATGTGACCAAGTTCGTGAGCATATACTGTAGCTACTTCTTCATCGTCTAGATAGGTAAATAAGCCTTGACTGACCACTAAACGCGCACTATTAGGCAAAGAGCCATAAGTAAAAGCAGTGGGGTTTTGATCATCAATAATCCCTAAACGAGGTTGCTTAAGTTTTTTTTCGGCACAGACACGCTGAATTACTTGAGCTGTTTCAGGGCTGAGATTGGAAATTTCAGCTAGAGAAACCCAACGAGTTTGATAAAGCCACTTTTGACTTAAATCCATTAACCAGGGGGAGATAAAAAAAGCACCAATACTAAAAAGTATTGTGATTCCAATAGAAATCGCTAAACCTGTTCCAGGATTTTCGCTACCAAGAATAAAAACGACAGCTAAAACTAAAGCCAGTACCATCCCCCCAATCAGGGTTAAAGTCAGAACGGATGCTAAAGCTAAATTTCCCCCAATTCCTTGGGCAATTAATTTAAGATTGTTTTCCGACGATCTTTTCGGTAAATCGCCATAGGTATCATGGTTCATAGGGTAGTAAATAAATGTATAGTATTCCGATTTGATTTTTGAGAATTATCGAGCTTTGTGTCCTTTGTGCTAAAGGAAAATGCTTCACATATTATTGGTCTTGAATCATTGGTGATTGCTCTACTCTCATTGAGGACTGCTATATGTTTTTAAGTGAACTGCAATTCTATTGTAAGTATCCCCATATATGGATCAGCCACTAATAGCTATGAAAATTAACTAGGTAAGTGTTGATCTTATCTTGATAATCCAGTTAAAGTTAAGTTATGTAAATAAATATGAGAAAAATAGTATATTAAGTACTTTAAATAAAGCAAATTATGAGAAAAGCATAATAATATTTTTTAAGAGGAGAGATCCTTGCTAATGTTCCGAAAATGTCCATATTTATGATAGATAATCAGTTCTAAAGTTATTTTTAACTAGCAATTCTCCCTCAAGTTATTCAGAAATTAAATGAACCGCCAACCAGCCATGAATAAAGTTAGAGAACTAGCCAATCAATTTATTCAACAAGGAAATCCTACGGGATGGTTTGAGAGCTTATATTCTCAAGCCAAAGGGGATACATCCCAGATTCCTTGGGCTGATTTGGTAGTAAATTCTAACCTATCTGAATGGCTGGAAAAAAATCAGATGGTGGGAGCAAGAAAAAAAGCTTTAGTATCAGTTCCTAACTTAGTAAGCAACCAGATAATAAAAACCATAGTACAATACCTTGCACGACAGGGAAGTATGTTAATTATTTGTAGAGGGCGCAAGAAGATTGAGCAAGAAGCAAGATATCCCCCTTATGCTTTGACTCAAGAAGAATTAGCCGTTATCGAGGGGTTAGGACTGAAAAAAGTTAGATCAGAAGACTATGTTGATAGTGAAACTTCACCAGTGAGAAGATTTCCCATTCAATACTTCAGACAGTAAATTAGTTAGAAAATATTAATATTTATAATTTTATTATGCTTAAAGACTCTATATTACAAAAGTTAGCAACCAATCATCAAAATACTACTAAACCACTAAATTTAGGTGTCTATTACAAAAATACCTTAATAGCTCTTTGTCATGCTCTAGAAGACTTTATTTTAGATTCAGAAAGTCAGCCAATGATGATCGCAGCTTTTCAACGGGGTAAATGGTACCTCGAAGAAGCAGAGCGATACGAAGATTTAGCCAAAAAATCTCAACACGTAGCGATTATGGCAGCATCTGACGCAGGATTTGATACTCATCCTACCAGCCAAAAATCTAATGTGAGTTTAATTAAGCTGACTGCTGATGATCCTGTAGCTCAAGAATGGCACTTGATGATTTTATCTCCTACCTATACAGCAATGGTGTTGTGTCAGGAGTTGTCAGAAGCAGATTATGGAGTAGGAGGACAGCCAAAAGACGATTTAGAGCGTAAATTTTACGGTTTTTGGACTTTTGAACCAGATTTAGTTAAAGAAACCGTAGAATTAGCCATATCTCACATTGCAACTTATGACAAGGAATTAGCTCAAAATTTGACCACTCAAATTAAAGCAATGGATGCTCATCACAAAGAGCAACATAAAGATGATTTAGTTGCGGTGGTAACTAAGGTGGTGGGATATTTGCAAGATTGTCAAGAGACTCTTCATCAACCTCAAAAGAGTGGTAACTTCGACTTTTTCCAAGCTTTAGATGACAATATCCTTTCCAATGAAATGCAAGCCTTCTTAAGAATGGCACAAATCATTGATAGTACGGATACATTGAACCCTATGGGAGCAACAGAAGTTGCTACTTTAAGTGAGGCAATGGGACAATTGCTAGACTTACCAGCATGGCAGATTAAGAGACTAAAATTAGCAGGATTATTACACCGTCTTGGATCTTTGCCCCAAAGTAGTGAACTCGATGAGCCTCAGTCTCCAATCCAGCAAGAAGCATTGGATAATCCAGAAGAGTTATCTAAATCAGAAGTATTACGTATTATGCCCCAACTTCAGGCGATCGCAAAAATCGTCAATCATCAAACAGAAGCGTGGGATGGTTCGGGAACTCCCTCTGGTTTGGCTTATGATAATATCCCTCTAGAATCAAGAATTATCCGTTTATTAACAGATTTTCAAAGAAAAGTAACTCAATATAATCTAGAATCAACAGACAGTAATGCTCTAACCCAAGCATTCACTGAATGTCAGCAACAGGCTGGTAGTTTTTACGATCCCAAACTGGTTGAGGCTCTTAGCTTATTGGTTATGGGGATGCAACAAGGTATGAACCTTCAATCCTATCAGCCTAAAATTGCCTCAGGAATATGGCTGATTGAAAATTAACAGTAGTTTTTAATCCATACTCTTGATAGATGTTGAATTTTAAATATTAAATGATAAATGAATATAGAAAGTATTAAAAAAGGACAAGAAAAAAATTTTCCCGGGATTGATCTAGAAGATGAAAATCTGACTCATTGTAAGCTCGAAAAAATAAATCTGGCTGGAGCTAATTTAGTAGGAACAGATTTTACTAAATCTAATCTTAAAGGAGCAAAATTAGACGGTGCAAATCTTTTGGGGGCTCAATTTAAATCTTGCGATCTTAGAGCCAATCTTTTAGGTGCTAACTTGATGCAAGCTGATTTGAGTAAAGCAGATTTGAGAGGTGCTAATCTTCGAGGTGCTAATCTTATGGGGGCAAAACTATTACAAGCTTCCTTAGCAAGTGCTTTTCTGAGTGGTGCTAATCTTACAGGAGTAAATCTGCGCGGGGTAGATTTGCGAGGAGCAGATTTAAGAGGGGCTAATCTCAATAGTGCCAATCTCAAGGGAACTAATTTGGTACAAGCAGATTTACAAGGAGCTAATCTGAGCGAAGCTAATCTGGAGGAAGCAGATTTAAGGGGAGCTAATCTAGCTGGAGCTAATTTATTGGGAGCTAATCTGTTATGTGCAGAAGTAGAAGGAGCAAACTTTGAAGGAGCCAATCTAGACCAAGCTTGTACTTTGGGGGTTGAAATCTAATCAGTTAGAGTCAAAATTATGGCTTAAAAACTTATAAGCTTTGCTTTACAAAGCTTTTGGATATTTTAATTGATAAAAAATAATTTGCTTATCTATTTAGCTAGTTTTAAGGATAGAGAATTCATCTTTTCTTCCGCGTGGAGACCCTCGCTTAATTTAGGCATGGCTCGTTCAGAGCTATGCCTAAATTAAGCGATGGGACGTGCCGTATAAACGCCTGAGGTTTCCCAGGCGACAGGCACTCAGGAAACGCCGCCCTCTAATTAGGTGATTTCCAAGAAAGAACATACCCATTTTTAGCTGTCAAATTCAGAACTCTGCTGATGTATGGCGGGTACAATGATTGCTGGAAATCACCATACACGTACGGATATATCCTTTAGGACTCCCCATCAGTCATCTGTAGCAAATTTACAGGGAAACGATATGAGGATGGAAATACCATAAGCGGAAAATGGCAACTTCCTATAATATTTATACTAAATCCGTTTACCAAAGTATACTTTTAGTTTAAAGCGTAGAATTAGCTGAATTAGCTTAAACCTTTCTGAATTCTAAATTCTGCATTCTAAATTCCCACAAATTTAAAGTGTTGTATCTAAACAGGATTTAGTATTAGAGGTGCATGGGAAGAAAAGCATCAGGATTGTAATTTAGGTCTGGAGCAAAAAATGAAAGATGTTGAAAAAATACCAGTTCGGACGAGATTATTCCATGATTTCAAGTGTCGAGAAGCGGGGTTATCGGAACTAGGAAAAGTTGAAGTATAATAGGTTGATTTCTGGAAATAATCGAAGTATATTTGTTCTTTAGCCCTTTTTTCATTTGCTTCAATTGCCATTAATATTTGAAGAATATCCACATGTGGTAGGCTGCTTCAAACGATTTTTTTGGATTCATTTTCTATTCATTACAATCGTATGTAGCTTGCTGCTCATACTCTCTCAAAAGCGCATCGATTGGACTTTAACATTACAGATCAATTGGTACGAGATCTTCTTGTTAATTCCACTTCCTTTTGCGTTACTCTCGCTCTGCGGATTATCTTTACCCCATCACGGATACAACTTATTAGGACCGCCTTTAAGAAAGCTAAACATCCTCTATATTTGTATTGTGACGAAAGGAACTAACAAAGGGATCGTCGAAAATTCTTATTGGATGATGAAATCGTTGGAGAGTGAGCAAGTTAGATTGAAGGTGGTGTCTGATTGCCCTCTTGAGATCCCTCATCTGTTGGTACCCCATTCGTTCAAAACTCGATTTGCCAAATATAAAGCCAGAGCACTGGAGTATTTCAGAATAAAAATGCATTTGAGCGATTGCGATTGGGTCTTGCATTTAGATGAAGAGAGTGTTATCGATCCTGATAGTCTCACTGCCTGTATAGACTTCTGTAGACGCTCTCCCCATTTAATGGGACAAGGAAGTATTTTGTATAATAATCGTAATTTCTGGAAACATCCTCTTGTTACTGTTGCCGACTGCATTAGAGTTGGAGATGATCTAGCAAGATTCTATTTACAATTTGCCTATTTACATCAACCAATTTTTGGAATTCACGGTTCTTTTCTACTCATCAATGGCAGAGTTGAGAATGAGATTACATGGGATCTCAGTGAGAGTTTAACAGAAGATTACGAGTTTTCTGTTCAATATATGAGGCAGGGATATACTTGTGGATATGTGGATGGAGTGGTGCGCGAGCAAAGCCCAGAGTCCATTTTAGATTTCCTCAAACAAAGACGACGTTGGCTCCTAGGAATTCGCAGTATTGCTAAACACAGCAACTGGGCGCGATTGTGGACGTTATTGTGGTCTCTTAATCCTATTATTTTAGGAATCGCACTGGCCTCGGTCACAAATTTGATTGGTGGAGAAGAGCGAATTTCTTTCCTGGTGTTTATTCCGATGATGCTGATTACAGCAATCTATTTATATCTCTATTTACTCGGAGCATTAGTTCAAGATTTGGACCGAAAAAGTCATATTATCGAGATACTGATACATGGATTAGCTACAATTGCCCTCTACCCTCTAGCTTTTATGCTAGAGTCGCTTGCTGTGGTTTGGTCTTATATTTCATTTGACCATCGCATCGGCTTCCAAATTGTTGAAAAAAACTGACAGATGGCTTAGTTTAAGGCCGTTACATTTGTTTTCGTGATTGTAGTCAAACTGAAATAAATAAGTAGTAATATTTAAAATCCTATTATTCAATTTTCGGCTTAGTTGAATTTGCCAAGAATGTACACTTTCAAAAATCGACAAACTTCACTATTTCTATAATTAAGCTTTTTTGTTAGTGCTTGACCTCCCGTGAATTATAATCTGGCAGATTAACCCCATACAATTCTTAACATTTAAACCAATACCAATATATTCATAAATTTCCCAATGCCAGTTGAATCTATTGAAGCAAAGCTCTATACTCTCTTTATCACAAAACGATGAACAACAGCGATCAATGATATCTGCTCAGTCAGTTCAAATTTTAAACGGTAATTTAGCAATAGATGCTTATTTAGCAACTCCAGAAGAGTCGGGAAAGTTTCCTGCTGTAATAGTCATCCAAGAAATATTTGGCGTTAATGAACATATTCGGGATATTACGCAAAGAATCGCTAAACGAGGCTATGTAGCTATTGCTCCAGCTATTTATCAGCGTCAAGCACCAGGATTTTCCGTTGGTTATACACCAGACGATCTAGCTATAGGACGAGAATACAAAAATCAAACTCAAGCTGATGAGTTGCTGAGTGATATTCAGGCTACCATAAAGTATCTATATCAGTTACCTCAAGTTAAGACTTCAGGAGTGGGTATAGTGGGCTTTTGTTTCGGTGGTCATGTAGTCTATCTAGCTGCATCTTTAGAGCAAATAAAAGCTACTGCTTCTTTTTATGGGGCACAGATTGTCAATTGGACTCCTGGGGGTGGTGAGCCCACTCTAGCTCGTACTAAAGATATTGACGGTACAATCTACTGTTTCTTTGGTACTGCCGATCCTCTGATTCCTAACGAACAAGTGGATCAAATTGAAGCAGAATTAGTAAAGCAGCAGATATCTCACAAAGTATTTCGCTATGAAGGTGCCAATCATGGCTTTATGTGCGATCGCAGAGATAGCTATCATCCAGAAGCAGCCGAAGATGCTTGGAATAAAATGCTAGACTTATTTAGCTCCAAGTTATAACCACCCAAAAGTTAGTAACTGATAACTTTTTACTAGTCACTGAACAACATGAATTCCGATCCAACTTCTTCTGCCAATGCTCCCTCTTTCTCGATGGACGACTTTGCCAAAGCCTTAGAAAAATACGATTACGAGTTTTCTAAAGGGCAAATTATCAAAGGTACAGTGGTTCAACATGAATCTGAAGGAGCATACGTCGATATTGGCGGTAAGTCTCCCGCTTTTCTCCCCACCAGAGAAGCAGCCTTAGAAATAATTGATGATTTAGCTCAAGTTGTCCCTATTGGGGAGGAATTTGAGTTTTTAATTATTAGAGAACAAGATTCAGAAGGGAAAGTTACCCTATCTTTACGTCAACTACAAATTCAAGCAGCATGGGATAAACTAGCAGCTATTTCTGAAAGTGGTAAATCAACTCAAGTAAGAATTACAGGGGTTAATAAAGGGGGCGTTACAGGAGAAGTTGAAGGATTACGAGGCTTTATACCGCGATCGCATCTTCAACAAAGAGATAATTTAGAATCCTTGGTAGGACAGTTATTAACTGTTAATTTCTTAGAAGT
>JASJDB010000299.1 GCA_030065315.1 Xenococcaceae cyanobacterium MO_167.B52
ATCACCAATTGAAAGTTAACTACTATTGTGACACTTTTCGCTAGATTATTTTTGTAACAGATGAGTTATTAGTTAATTAAAGACACTGAAACCGCTACAAGTTAATGATACTGTTGACGAACTTAACAAAAGAGAAATTATTCGCGTAATTAATTCGCGAATAATTATCGTTAATTATTTTTGTGGTGGATGCTGGTCGTAACCAACATCCAATAAATTTTGAACTAAAGTATCAATAGTACGTTGAATTTCATCAATTTGAGCTCGCCTGACCACCTGCATAACTGCGGTAATATGAGCTTCACTCCCAGCTTTTCCTAAATGTTTGTATTTACTCAAAGCCGATTCATCGTGAGCTTTGGGAAAAGTTGGCTTTGGTGATTGAAGTTTATAGTACCAATAAATTTTTTGCTGTTGTCGTACCTGATAACGAGAAACTACAGCTCCAGGAGGGGCAACTTCACCTTGAGCGAAGAGAAGCTCTTTTTGCTTCTCCAGAGCAGCGATCGCTGTAATGAGGCGGTCAATACACTCCTTAGGCTCTTGTGATGATTGATTTTTCTTCATCTCCAAAAAAAACTCAGGAGAAACATTAATAAAACCAGAGGATACTTCGCGATTGTCCTTCGCGAAAGATAGCCTAAGTTTAACAGATAATAATAAATGTGTAAGGATGTAGAGAAAACTGATTCAATTCATCAATCTTTGGCTGACAAAGGATTATTACCCCATGAACACTTGGTTGATACAGGTTATGTAGATGCTAATTTATTAGTTGAGAGTCGGCGAAAGTATGGAATAGAACTAATTGGACCAGTTCGTAATAATGTAAGTTGGCAAGCCAAAAATCCAGAGGCTTACGATCTTAGTCGGTTTCAAATTAACTGGAAGACACAACAAGCTACTTGCCCTCAAGGAGTCAAAAGCAGCCCAAAAAGAAGGTTTAAAATAGATAAATGGAATAATAAGGAAATTCTCTTTAAATTTCCCCGAAAAACTTGTCGAGAGTGTCAATTTCGCCATCTATGTACCCGTTCTAAAACTGAACCCAGAGAACTTAGTCTGCGTCCTCAAGAGGAACATCTAGCTCTGGTTGAAAGGCGAAAGGAGCAAAAAACCCAAACTTGGTCTAAAAAATATAATCAGCGGGCGGGAGTTGAAGGTACTATTTCTCAAGCTGTTCGGGGGTTTGGCTTGCGCGAATGCCGTTACGTGGGTTTAAGTAAGGTTCATCTACAACATATCCTGACAGCAACCGCGATGAATGCGATTCGTTTATTTGCTTGGTTTGAGGGTGTTCCTTTCGCTAAAACTCGTGTTTCTTCTTTTGCCAAGTTAGCTCCTGATTAGTGCTCCTTAAACAATTCTCAAACTCAAAATTAAGGACAAGGGAGTCAGACATACTGCACGGAGGATTATTGCTAAGGTTTGACATCATCCTATGATTAGATTGAGTTAAGATAAAATCCCCATCCTAACCAGATGCAATACTTCCTTTTATAATTCACTTATTTAGGAAAAAGCGATTTTGGAACGGGATAAAAAGAAGATGTATTGGATGTTAGTAATAATTTTGTGTCCAATGCTATGTATTCTGGGATTTTATCAGTTTTTTCAGCAAAGACCTGTAGATTATGAGCAGCTAAAAAAACTACTGGCTGCTGAGAATTGGGCAGCAGCCGACTATGAAACATCTGTACTGTTGCAAGACATAACTCTTAACCGTCAAGGGTTTTTAGAAAAGTTTTCAGACGTATTACTTTTAGATATATTTCGAGAACCGATCCAGATCGATATAATTCCTTGCCCAGATTTGATACTCATTAATAGACTTTGGAGCCAGTACAGCAATAAACGATTTGGTTTTAGTGCTCAACAAGCTATCTGGAAAACATTAGACCCAAGCATCGTAGAAAACCTTAGTTCTATGGAGCTAAAGTATGCTCAAGCATTTGATGACAAGGTACAATGGACTTCAGAAGATGCAACAGCTTTCTATGGAAAAATAGAAAACCTTCCCTTGTCCCAACTTCCACAAGGATATTTGCCCCGTCAACTTTACTATGATATTTATTCAAAGAAAACAGCCAACGGTCAAGGGTATATAGATCAACCACTGAAAATACTCAGCATACTATCGACTGTAGAAAGCTGTAGGCTTGAAAATCTACCTTAGTAACAGCATTTAAATGTTAATTCGGATAATGTTGATAATGCTTCTGCTAATGACAAAAATAACGAGCTTATTGATGAAAAATTAATTCAATGCAAAGCAGAAGAAGCCTAGTGGATGACTCTGGGCATAGGAAAAGTGGAAATTTACCTCTTTGTTTAAGCTCCGTTAGCTGAGATTAAATCGCCACTTATTTCGCGAATTAATTACGCGAATAATTTTTCTTTTGTTAAGTTCGTCAACAGTATCATCTAGTGTTGGTTCTTTTATTATTTCTTGTACAACATATACCCCATCTTTAATAATGGCTCTTACTTCCACAAAATAGCGAGGCATTTGCTCTTCTTTTGGTAAGCCTTCTACATACTTGAAAGGTTCTACTGGGGCATCATCCCAGACTACTGGTATATGATTAGGTTGAGCTGACTGTAATTGTTTCTTTTCACTTAAATTTTTAAATTGCCACAACTGCTCCATATTGCGATAGATCGAAATTACAGGAGTTTCACTGCTCGGAATATACTGCCAAATGCCCTTTAATCTAAACTTATTGGAGTATTTGCGATTAGTGTAATATTTTTTCTCAAAACCTCCCAGAACAAAAAATAGTTTGGCTGTTTCTGATTCTTCTAAGAATTGAGTATCAGGATATAGGGAGAGCAGCATTTTTTGGGAACCCTTATTTTTCAATTCTTGTTTTAAGGCTCTATGTATCCTGGCAGTATAATCTGAGCCAGACAATAAGTCATATTCTTGCCCTTCAATTTCGACTTTTAAATCCTTTTCTTTGAGGTAAGGGGTTAAAATCATTCTCCCTAAACCTTGAAAGATTACCTTTTCTTCCTGAACTTTAGGGTTCTTATTTTTCTGATTACTTTGCTTTTGTTTGGTGGATTTAGCTTTTTTATCTTCTGTTTGTTTTTGATTATTAGATGATTTACTTTCTGCTCCCTTCTGATTATTTTCAGCAGCCGACTTAGAAGTATTTGTTAACGTTTCAGTTACTACTTTTGAATCAGGTTTGGATGATGATTTAGTTGATTTTTGCTCTTTAGCAGGAGGTTTTTCTAACTTTAGTGGTGCTTCTAACTTAGGCGGTGCTTCTAATTTAGGTAAACTTTTAGGCTCGTTATCGACTTGAGATTGAGGACTTTCTACTAAGACTGGTTCAATTGGAGGTACTTTCTCTGATATCTTTTGAGTCGTCTTTTTCTTGCTAGTCGCCGATGAAGATTGTTGCTGTTTCTGTACTTTGCCCAAAACAGCCTGGGTTTTAACTTGGGTTTCAGTTCCCGATGATGCCTTGGCTGCTTCTTGTTCCTGTTTTCGAGCTTTCTTCAATAAAGCCTCGTACATTTTACGCTGTCTTTGATTGGTTGCAGAACTCAACAGCTTTTCTATCTTCTTAGAATCTAATTCCGCCACGCTGATCTATCGGTTTGTGATTGGTTTTTTGGTATTTTAGCATGGATGGAGCGATCGCTGATAATAGTATAAATTCATTAGTCAACAGTGAAATATGCTATGGGGAGAGTCACAAGATATAGTATCTACAGATAAGGTGATTTCTAAGAAAGAAGATACCCAGTAGATTAAGATAATTAAGATAAGAAGAATAGTAAGCAAGAGGAAAAAACTGAAAATTAAGACGAGAAATAGGTCCTTAACCCAATCACAAGTGGAAGACTTACGTTTAGCTGCCTCAAAAATGACTGGAGAAAAGCGTCGGGGATTTCAAGCTGAAATGACCCTCAAGTATTGTGAGGGAAGTGCGCGAAAAGCAGAGAGACTATTGGGTTGGGGAAGACGAAATGTCCAGTTGGGATTAGAAGAAAAACGAAGCGGAATGATCTGTGTGGGATTACAGTCAGCCCATAGTGGAGCTAAAAAATGGGAAGAGCTATTTCCAGAGGCAGCTCAAGCGTTGCGAGAAATAGGAGAAGCTCATGCCCAACAAAACCCAACTTTTAACAGCCCCATTGCTTACACTAGACTCACCGCTGCCGAGGCGCGCGCTCAACTCAGAAATCAGGGGTTTGATGAAGAGCAAATCCCCGCTCCCAGTACGATGGCGTTAATCTTAAATCGAATGGGTTATCGTTTACGAAAAGTGTTGAAAGCGAAACCTCAAAAAGCGGTGCGACCCCGGTCGGGTTCCCCGACCTAGGGAACGCGCACCAAGACAAAATTCCTGAAACCGATTCCATCTTTGAGAATATCAGCCTCAAAGACCAAAAACATGATGTGAAAGTCAAATGTCTAAGCCTGGATTGTAAGGCAAAGCGCGAATATTGGAGATTATTCCCGTGGCGGAAAAACTAGAGGGAACAATCAAGCCCAAGACCATGATATGGGGATTAAAGAAAAATATATCCCTTGTGGAATACTGGATGAAGATAAGGGGCAACTATATCTCAATTTCGGAAGTTCTTACAAAACTAGTGATTTTATTGTCGATAGTTTGTGTTCGCGGTGGAAACAGATTCCTGTTGTAGAACAACAAAAACTAGATTTGATTCAAATTAAGGTGATTTCCAGCAATCATTGTACCCGCCATACATCAGCAGAGTTCTGAATTTGACAGCTAAAAATGGGTATGTTCTTTCTTGGAAATCACCCAAGATGTCAACATTCCAAATTCAAGCCATTCTCCTACAAAAGTCTGTAAATTTCTAAATTCAAACCGTCAAAAACCTTCTTCTATACAAGATATTAATTCCTGATAATTTACTTATAACTCCTCTGAGTTAATGCCACATTTTCAAACTCTAAATCTTCCTTATGTAAGATAGATTCTTTGTTTTCTCCTTGATATTCCCAAGCTGCAACATAACTATAATCTTCATCGTTGCGTTGGGCTTCTCCTTCGGCGGTTTGGTACTCTTCCCGAAAATGTGCGCCACAAGATTCTTCTCTTGATAAGGCATCTTGTGCCATTAATTGCCCTAGCTCGATAAAATCTGCAACTCTACCAGCAAATTCTAGGTTTTTATTAAAATCACTGTTATTTCCAGGCACTTTAACATTGTTCCAATATTCCTCTTTTACTTCAGCAAGTTTTCCCGAAACATATTTTAAGCCATTTTTACTGCGAGACATTCCCACATAATCCCAGAGGAGTCTTCCTAATTCCCGATGGAATTCTAAGACGGTTTTATTTCCATCTATAGCAAGAAGTTTTTTGATTTTATCTTTAACTGTATTTTCTGCTTGCTCAAATTCAGGATGACTTGTATCTACAGGCGGTAAATTTGTGGTTGCGATATAACTACCCAGGGTGTAGGGAATTACAAAATAACCATCTGCCAATCCTTGCATTAAAGCACTCGCACCTAAACGGTTTGCTCCATGATCAGAAAAATTAGCTTCTCCTAATACGTGCAAGCCTGGGATATTACTCATCAAATTATAATCTACCCACAAACCGCCCATGATGTAATGCACTGCGGGATAAATACGCATCGGTACCTCATAGGGATTTTCCGCAGTTATCCTTTCATACATCTGAAATAGGTTACCATACTTTTCCGAGATCGCGTCTTTTCCTTGTTTTTTAATGGCATCGCGGAAATCCAAATATACAGATAAACCAGTTTTGCCTACTCCTCTTCCTTCGTCAGTAACCTGTTTGGCATTGCGGGAGGCGACATCACGGGGTACTAAGTTACCAAAGCTAGGATAGCGAGTTTCCAGATAGTAATCTCTTTCTGGTTCTGGTATCTGGTTCGGATGACGTTTATCTTCTGGGTTTTTAGGTACCCAAACCCTACCATCATTGCGTAAACCTTCACTCATTAGGGTTAACTTAGATTGATAATCTCCCGAAACAGGAATACAAGTAGGATGTATCTGGGTAAAACATGGATTAGCGAATAATGCGCCTTTTTTGTGACAACGCCAAGCAGCAGTTACATTGGAGTTTTTGGCATTGGTAGAAAGATAATAGACATTGCTATAACCACCAGTACAGAGTAACACTGCATCCCCCACATATCTTTCCATCTCCCCTGTCACTAAATTACGGACAATAATTCCCCTAGCTTTGCCGTCTATTATTACCAAATCCAACATCTCCCGACGGGGATACATTTGGATTTTGCCTTGAGCAATTTGCCGAGACATGGCACTGTAAGCACCAAGGAGTAATTGTTGCCCTGTTTGCCCTTTGGCATAGAAAGTACGGGATACTTGCGCCCCACCAAAAGAACGATTTGCTAACAATCCCCCATATTCCCTGGCAAAAGGCACCCCCTGCGCCACACACTGATCGATAATATTATTACTAACCTGCGCCAAACGATAAACATTAGCTTCCCTGGAACGATAGTCTCCCCCTTTGATGGTGTCATAGAATAACCGCCAAACCGTATCCCCGTCATTGGGATAGTTTTTCGCTGCGTTAATTCCTCCCTGGGCTGCTATACTATGAGCGCGACGGGGAGAGTCTTGGATACAAAAGCTTTTGATGTTATATCCCAACTCTGCTAAGGTTGATGCTGCGGATGCGCCAGCTAAACCTGTACCGACAATTAAGATATGATGTTTCTTTTTGTTGGCTGGACTTACTAGGGGACAATGATCTTTATAGTAGTCCCATTTTTCTTGTAGTTTTCCTGGTGGGATTTTGGGGTCGAGTTTCATGGCTATGGTTAGTGGTTAGTGGGTAATTCAAATTATATTAGAAACTCAGAACTTGAATATTGTACAAAAATGAAAGATTTATAGATTTATAAGAGTCTTAAAGAATTAAACAGAAACTGCCTAAACAAAATTATTTACTCATTATGGGGTTCCTTACTAACCACTAACCACTAACAATCTCAACTAGCTAATTAATTTTGCATGAGTATTAACCAAAATTTGGCAAAGCCTTTTCTGAAATGGGTCGGGGGAAAAACTCAACTTTTAGGACAATTAGAAAATTTTTATCCTTCAGAATTAAAAGAGGGAAAGATCGATAAATATTTTGAACTTTTTGTGGGTGGTGGGGCTGTTTTTTTTGAAGTTATGCAAAAATATACTATTAAAAAAGCTTTTATCAATGATATCAATCAAGATTTAATCTTAGCATATCGAGTAATACGCGATCGCGCCCCAGAATTAATTGAGATACTCTCACAATTACAAGCAGAATATTTAAATAGTAATCTTAAAGAGCGAAGCAATATCTTTTATCAAGTTAGAGAAAATTATAATCAGCAAAGAATAAATTTTAGCTATGATGGTGGGGGATACTGGGGAAACCCCAGCATATCCAACCACAGTGTTGACAATTTGTCTGAAGAATCGATCAAACGAGTTGCTTTAATTATTTTTCTTAACAAAACTTGCTTCAATGGTTTATATCGTACCAATAAGAAAGGAGATTTTAATGTTCCGATGGGAAGATATAAAAATCCTACTATTTGTAATAGTGACAATATTTTTAAAGTGTCTAATTTATTGAAAAACGTCACTATAATTTCTGGTAATTATGATATTTTTTCTCAATATATAGATAGCAAATCTTTGGTGTATCTAGACCCACCCTACAGACCAATTAGTAATACTTCTAGCTTCACTGCTTATGCTAAATCTAGCTTTAATGATGATAGTCAAATTAAGTTAAGTCAGTACTATCAATATTTGGATCAAGAATGTCAGGCTAAGGTTATGTTGAGTAATTCCGATCCTCGCAATACAGATTCTGAAGATAGTTTTTTTGATGACTTATATAGTAAATATAATATTCATCGAGTTAGTGCAAGTCGTATGGTAAATAGTAAAGCCAGTAATAGAGGCAAAATTAGAGAGTTATTAATTACTAATTATTAGACAATACTGAATAGTACTCTTCCGATTTGATTCCACTTGGTAGGGAGTGGATTGCCTCAGATAAACACAGGCGCGGCGAGACAAATGGCTCTTCACAATTTTATTGTTCATCAGTTGTCTTCGAGTGATTTTGTTGTGTTTGTTG
>JASJDB010000300.1 GCA_030065315.1 Xenococcaceae cyanobacterium MO_167.B52
CAGTCAGAGATTACTCCGCCGTCAAACGACGGAGCCTTCTTACGAAAGTTGCTCATGGGGGAAACCCCCAAGACCGCATATGCGGAGCGGTATCCTTTAGGACTTTCGCGCTGCTCTGACCGTTGGTCAAATGAGCTATTGTGTTGTTTTTGGTTGATTAAACCTATCGCATCTAACAGTACAGTTTCTGGTGCGACAGTTAAAGGATTCTTTTCTATAAACTGATCAATACACATTAGGAAAAATCTACCTAACGATCAAGATTTAAGATGGGTGCTGAGAAATGAAGTGGAAAACAAAAATTCTAGTTTTTCTACTCTAGCTTATTAATAGGCAAAGCATCAAAATTTTTTGTCTTTTATTTTAAGGGGTGTTTCCTCACAAGTTTCTCAAATTTCTTTTATAAATTATTAAACACACCGATTCTCCTTTCAACAAAGTATTGAAGGTAGCACAAATGTTAGAGAAGTTAATTGATTTTCTACAATCCGAATTAGGGATCTCTGCTGACGCGATTTCTTTGGCACAGAAAACTGAGACTTTAGAGCCTTACACCCTACCGATAATTTTATGGCAATACGGATTCGTCGATAAAAAACAATTAAACCTCATATTTGACTGGTTAGAAATAGCTTAGTTCGTTTAAATGATAGTAGATACTGCTATCATTTATTTTTTTGACCAAAGTAAAAGTACTAAAACCCCCAATAATAAAACTTCAGTAGCTTTTTCGTTAGATTTAGCCAAGAATTCCGCCAAGGGATGGTCTCTACACTGGCTTATTAATTAAAATTATAGTAATTTTGTTTTATAGGAGCTTGAAAGAAGCAAGAGCTGACTAAGCATTGTTTCATAATTTAACATTCGTTAACGGTTTAGTTACTCTATGATTTCTCATGACCCTAGTTGGTTATTAATAGAATATGATTAATTATCTCTTTAAAACATGAAAATCTGGCTCTACGATACAACTCTACGAGATGGTTCTCAAGCACAAGGTATTAGCTTATCTTTAGATGATAAAATCAAAATTGCCCGCCAACTAGATGCTATAGGAATTCCTTTTATTGAAGGAGGATGGCCAGGGGCAAACCCCAAAGATGTACAGTTTTTCTGGCAGCTCAAAGAAGAACCACTACAACAAGCAGAAGTAGTGGCTTTTTGTTCTACTCGTCGCCCTAATCAAGTAGCAGCATCAGACAAGATGTTACAGGGAATTTTAGCAGCAGGAACTCTTTGGGTGACGATATTTGGTAAGTCTTGGGATTTGCACGTTACCGAAAGTCTCAAAACTACCCTAGAAGAAAATCTCAACATGATTCGAGATTCCATTGAATACCTGCGGAGTCAGGGAAGAAAAGTTATTTATGATGCAGAACATTGGTTTGATGGTTACAAACACAATTCTGATTATGCTTTAGCTACTCTGAGAACTGCGATCGCAGCAGGAGCAGAATGGTTAGTCCTCTGTGACACCAATGGTGGAACTTTACCCCATGAAATCAGCCAGATTGTTACAGAAATTGATCGCGCTATCCCCGACTGTCCCCCCCTAGGAATTCATACCCACAATGATTCAGGAACCGCCGTAGCAAATGCGATCGCAGCAGTGAGAGCAGGAGCAACTATGATACAAGGAACAATTAATGGCTATGGGGAAAGATGCGGTAATGCAGATTTATGTACCCTAATTCCCAATCTTCAATTGAAACTAGATTATGAATGTCTGCCCCCAGAAAAAATAGCTCAACTCACTCAAACTAGCCGAATTGTTAGTGAAACAGTAAATTTTGCCCCAGAAGAACGCGCTCCTTTTGTGGGACGCTCTGCTTTTGCTCATAAAGCAGGAATTCATGTCTCGGCAGTAGCCAAAAATCCTCTGACTTATGAACATATTGTGCCGGAAGCGATCGGTAATCAAAGAAGCATTATCATTTCCGATCAATCAGGGATGAGTAACGTCCTACACTATGCCCAAAAGTTTGGCATTAAGCTAGACAAAAAATCTCCTCAGTGTCGGCAAATTTTAGAACAATTAAAAACCCTAGAAAATCAAGGCTATCAGTTTGAAGCAGCAGAAGCTAGTTTTGAATTATTAATGCGCTCCTACTTGGAAAAACGCCGTGCTATGTTTGAACTTCAAGGATTTCAAGTTCACTGCAATATTAATCAAGAAGAAATCAGTCCCCACAGCAAAGCTCTCGCTACAATAAAAGCAACTGTGGGTAAACACTGTTTGCTAGAAGTAGCAGAAGGAAATGGACCCGTTTCCGCTTTAGATAAGGCTTTACGTAAAGCTTTAGTGAAGTTTTATCCCAAAATTGCTCAGTTTTGTCTCACCGACTACAAGGTAAGAATCCTAGATGGAAAATTTGGTACGGATGCTACTACCCGAGTCCTAGTAGAATCAAGTAATGGCAAAACCAGTTGGACAACAGTGGGAGTATCTAGCAATATTTTGGATGCTTCTTATCAAGCGGTAGTAGAAGGTATAGAATATGGTTTACTATTAGAATCTTTTGCCAAAACCAAAGTAACTCACTACTAGATCGTTATAATTCATGAAAGCTCTTCCCAAAACTACCAAACATAGGCTGCAAAAAATTCCCCAAGATTCTAGTATCTGGGAAGGCGATCGCCTTTCTTTGGGTCAAATGGCATCTCGTATTGATTCGGATGTGAGTGAAGATGCAGAATGTATTATCTGGATCGATGGCTCCGAAGGCTCAGTCAGAGCAATGGATATAGTGAGTCCTGATGGTGGTCTAGAAGTTATAGTTAGAACCTTACTACGGGCAATTGAATCTCCTCACCCTCCCTGTATCCCGACTCGTCCCCAAAAAATTGTCGTTAAAGATCGTGAGATTCAATTCTTCTTGCGAGGAGTTTTACAAGAACTAGATATTACCGTAGAGTATGCACGAGAGTTGCCCCTAATTGACCAGCTATTCCAAAGTTTTCAGGAAATGGGTCGCAGTAAACCCCCTGCTCTACCTTCACAATATGACACTAAGCTACAAGAAATTGCCTATCAAATCTGGGAACAAGAACCTTGGGATTTGTTAGCAGATAGCGATATTTTAAAAGTGGAAATCCCTGGTTTAATTAGCGAGCCTATTTATATCTGTGTAATGGGTATGATGTCCGCAGAATATGGGGTACTACTCTATCGCTCTCTAGACTCACTCAAAGAATTTCGTAAAACAGCCCTAGACAAAAAATCTGTAGAGCAACTAGAAAAAGCTTTTCTTGCTCAAGATTGTTGGTTTCTAAACTATGAAGAGTTAGATACAGAAGAAACTGAATTAGAAGATTGGGACATAGAACCAGAAATCGAAATTATGCCTTTTTTCGGCAGCCTACACCCCCTAGAAGGCATGAGAGCTTTTATTGATGAAGAAGAAGCAAATATTATTCATTTGACTTTATCAGGAATATTTCGATTTTGTCAGCAATACGAAACTGAATTGGAAGAAGATGATATTACCAAAATTACTCAGTCTTATAAAATTTCTCCTGTTACCACCACAGAAAAAGCTAAGTCTGTCTCAGTTAAAGTTTCTACTTTGCCCGATCTAACAGCAGAATTATTGGGTTTTGACGACGATTTTGACTCAGATGAGTCTGAACCAGAATTAATGATTGAGGAAGACTTAGTGCCAGAAGGGTCTCTAGTTACTTTGGGCAGTATTTCTTGGGAATTGGCACAAAGCTTGAAACAGAAATCTGGCACGTATTATCAGACGTTAGATATCAATCATAAAATTAAAAACCTACCTGCAATTTTAATTCAGACCTCTCGTCCTAAAGCTAAAACTCTGATTGAAGCTATCAAAAGCTTGGGAGGAGTTAAAACAGTTTGCTTTAATCCTGGTAATGACCCCTTTAGTGGTGATACCTACGACTTGGGAATGCTTCAAACGGGAGATGGGAAACTACACATTTTTGCAGAATATTCTCGTAGTGTAACTCGTCATACTCAAGCTTTAGAGCGTTGGAATGAAAGTTGTGCCAAAGCCAAAGGCTATTGCAGTTTGGTAATTACAATGGGAGTCACTGGTGCCAGTCGAGGTAATCCTCAACCCAAAGATATGCTAGGTGTTTTTGAAGTCAAAGCGGTTTCTGGCTCCGATTTAGGCATGGGAGTTTTACAATTAATGCCTAGTTTTGATTTTGAATAATAATCTAGAGTTCGGAGTTCGGAGTTCGGAGTTAGTAGTTAGTTGTTCATGGTTCATTGTTTTCCTGATAAATGATAAATGTTCAATGTTAAATGAAAAATGTTGATATTGTAATTCTTTCTAATGCAGTAGGGGAAGTAGTTACTTGGGTGCGCCCTGTGGTTAAAACCCTGGGGCAAAAGTTAGATTTAAGTTCAGTTAGGATATCTGTCGTCTTATCCCCCTGTCCTAATAGTACAGGAACCGAAGCTGCGATCGCAGAAAGTTATCCAGAAGTAGACCGGGTACAAGGAGCAGAAGATTTTTTCCCTTTTTTGTTGTGGGGTAAAACAGCAGCAAACTGGGAATGGCACAAACAGGGCATAGTTATATTTTTAGGTGGGGATCAATTCTATACCCTAGTTATTGGTAAGAGATTGGGCTATAAAACTATAGTTTATGCGGAATGGGATGCTAGATGGTATCGCTACTTAGATGCTTTTGCCGTGATGAATAGCAATGTTATGGCAAAAGTACCAGCAGCCTATCACCATAAATGTACTGTTGTGGGAGACTTGATTGCTGATGTAGTTCTGGAAGTCAAATCTGCTCCTGAGTCCAATGATCAATCTCCTATTGTGGGATTTTTACCAGGCTCCAAACCAGCCAAACTGATGCAGGGTGTTCCTTTAACTATGGCGATCGCAGATGCCATACACCAAACCAATCCTGCCATCAAATTTATCATTCCCGTTGCTCCTACCCTCGACTTATCTACTTTAGTAAAATACGCTGATCCCCAATTTAATCCCCTTAATCATACTTTTGATGGGGTTAGTGGTAAATTAATCACCGTAGAAAACCAACCTTACCTAGTAACCAACTGCGGTACCAAAATTCAACTAATTACCCAGTTTCCAGCTTATGAGTTTTTAGTACAGTGTCAGTTGTGCATCACTACAGTAGGGGCAAATACAGCCGAATTAGGGGCTTTGGCTATTCCGGCGATCGTTCTTTTACCTACTCAACAACTAGATGCAATGCGCTCCTGGGACGGTATTCCAGGGATTCTTGCCAATCTCCCCTCAGTGGGAACTAATTTTGCTAAGTTGATTAATTGGTTTATACTACGACAAAATAAACTATTTGCGTGGCCCAACATTTGGGCTAAAACGGAAATCATGCCTGAAATTGTGGGTCAAATTGCACCAAAGAACATAGCAGAAATAACTTTAGACTTTTTAGCTAATCCTACTAAACTTCAACGAATGCACAGTCTTTTATTACAAAATCGTGGTAATGATGGAGCAGCCCAAAAAATTGTGGAAATAATTCTGCAACAATTAGCAAAATTATAACTACAATTAATTAAAAGCGTATATCATATTAAAAGCGCATATTATTCTTATTAAGACAATTTAGACTCAGTATTATCTCTTAGTATATTGTCACAATCACTATTATTGATGAATACAAGAAGCTTTCTCTTAAACATCTGCCTAGGAACGGGGCTGCTCTTTTCTAACTATTTTTTAGTAAAAAATAAAGCATCTGCTGTATCCTTCAAACCTGCTTTTGCCGAGTTTAATATAGAAGGCATTTTAGCAGTTGACTTGGCTTTAGAAGAAGAGTTAGAACTTATGCCTTTAGGAGATTTAGACGCCCTAAGACCAGGAATACCGACTGATAATTTACTAGTCAATCAAGTCATTAGTCAAGATCTTAAAGTTTCCCCACAAATAGCTGAATCAGAACAACCAAAATTATTACAGTCTTTAGCCGAATCTCTAAAAGAATTAGAATTGAATGGACAAAGTAGTAATTCTGAAGTTATAAGTTCTGGAGACAATACAGTCATCATCTTACCTCAAACAGGTTTGGCTGATGTCTATCAAGATGTTTATGATTTTGAGACTGAACTAACCAACGATTTTAGAGAAACACCAAGAAATGTCCGACAAAATGTGGTAACTAATCGGCAAACTCCCCGCATTTTTAAGCAAGAAATCATAACTTATACTTATAAAGCTCCTGGGTCTGGCAGAAAGAATCCACTAAATATAAATCAAAATACTACTCAAATTGGTTTTGTCAGTTCTCTATCAAGAAATTATTCCTATACAACAGTTGGAAATACTTCTTACTATAGTCAAACTCAAAACCTAATATCTAACAACATTGACCAAAGAACTCTGTTTACCAGAAGTTATGCCATTGCAGGGCAGAGTAACGATAACTTGAATAATGTTGCCTTTGGAAACAGAAAAATTAGCACTATACAACCGAATAACATTCCCCGATTATCAATTGAAAAAACTAAAGAACGAAGTGAACTAGACAAGAAATTAGCCAAACAGCGAGAACGATTACGGAAAAAAAACGAAAAATTGAGAAAAAAGCTAGAAAAAGAACAGCAAAAAAGAGCTAAACAAAGAGCTAAAGAACGGCAAAAAAGACTTGAGGAACAAAAAAAACGTTTCCAAAAAATTGCTGAACGACAAGCACGACTCAGAAATCGCAATCGTTAAGTTATCAATCAAGTGTTTAACTTCTCTACTGTTAAGGATGTACACTTCCATCAGGCATAATAGTACCTTTGAGGTTGATTCCACTCAAGACACTATTTTTCAAATTAGCTCCTCTTAAATCCGCTCCTCTAAGATATACATCTATCAGACTGGAGTTTTTTAAATTCACTTCTCGCAAGTCAGTTTTGTATAATAAAGCAAATCTTAAATTAGCTTTTGTCAGATTTACTCCAGATAAAATTGCTCCGCTAAGATTAGCAGAACTTAAATCAACCCGACTAGGCTGATTAAATCCCGGCAAATTTAGTTCCGATATAGTGGCTAAACTGCTACTGACTTCTTTCAAAATAGCTCCTGTGAGACTAGCCGCTCTGAGGTTAGCATTACGAAAATTAGCTCCCTTGAGAGTGGTTTGAACTAAATCCGCTTTTCGTAGATTACTTTCACTCAAGTCAGCTTTATTGAGATTAGTTTGGGTCATATCAGCCTTACTCAAATCAGCTTCACTCAAGTCAGCCCGACTCAGATTAGCATCACTCAAATCCACTCCACTGAGATTAGCTTCACTTAAATCAGCCCGACTGAGATTAGCCCCACTGAGGTTTGCTCCACTGAGGTTTGCCCCACTTAGATTGGCATCACGAAGATCCACATTTGTTAGTATGGCACCACTCAGATTTGCATGACTCAAATCAACCCTCACTAGACTGGCTTGATGAAAATTCACCCAACTAAGATCAGCTTTGGTTAAATCCGCAGCTTTTAAATTTGCCTCTATTAATTTTGCTCCAATTAATCTAGCATGAACCAAATCAGAACGACTAAGGTTGGATTTAGTTAAATTTGTACCACTAAGATTAGTCCAATCAAGCTCGGTACGGCTTAGATCGATTTCTTCTAAGTTCGCTTGAATAATCTCTGCTTGACTCAAATCGACTCGACTAAAATCTCTTTGTCCTGTTTGATAAAGGCATAGCAACTCTTCGCCATTCATTTAAGTTGAAATATGTATGTATTGATAATAGTGAGTCATTTTATAAACACACAACCTTTAGAGTTCCCGATCTAAGTCATAAACTAACTATTTGTATTAAGTGTTGAAACAAAAATATTACTAATTAGGGGTTTCTGCTATCAGGTTATCTAATTCTTGTTGCATTTGAGAAACAACTAATTGATAACAAGATGCTACATAATCGCGATCGCTTGCTGCTTTTTTGCCGTATTTCTCAAAGCAGATGGGTGGACAAACTCTCAGGCGAATGGGTACAGGAAGGGGGATATTTGGTAAAGGACCAATAGCTAAACCCCAAGGAAGACCAAGATAAATAGGAAAAACTTGGGGGTCAAGATTCAATAACCAAGGCATTCCCCAGCGATGCAATTGTTGAGCCTGTTCATAAAAATCGGCTAAGACAATTAGAGTATCGTGTGCCCCAGTCGAAATAATCGGGATAATCGGAACTTTTTGTCTTAAAGCAAGTTTGATAAAGCCTTT
>JASJDB010000301.1 GCA_030065315.1 Xenococcaceae cyanobacterium MO_167.B52
CCCAATCCTATGGTCTTGGTAACTGGAATGTTTGGTACTACCCCAATTCTGATCTCAATCAAGCCTATCAACAGCAGCTTGCAGGAGATTTAGAACATCCTTGGATATTTATATCTTGTCCTACTTTGAAATCTTCTGAACCAGGTATGGCACCAGAAGGGAATCATGTTTTAGAAATTGCCACTGTCTGTCCCTATGAACCTTTCCAAAAACTTCATGAAACTGATGCTAAAGCATACAAAGCTCAAAAACGAGTTGTGTATCAGCAGGTAATGACCAGTGTTCGGGATCTAATTCCTGACATTGATCAATATATTCGGATGAAAATCTTTGGTACACCTACCACTAGTGAATATTATCTGGGACAGCCTGAAGGTAATGCCTATGGTGCGAAATTAATTCCTCAACAAATCGGCTTGAATCGTTTAGGTTATAAAACTGAATTGCCCAATTTATATTTAGTTGGTGCAACTGCTGGCTATCCCAGTGTTCCAGGTGTAATTGGTAACGGTATGGACGTAGTAGAAATTTTAACTGGGGAAATAATCAGACATAACAAGCCTGAATTAGAGTTAGTTGGAGTTAGTTAGTCCTGAAGAATAACCGCTTTACATATAGTTAATGGTTACTGATTTATAGGTAGAAAGGAATAATTATGTTTAAGAAAATTTTAGTAGCTTTAGATCGTTCATCAGAAGCATCGACAGTTGTTGATTTTGCTTTGTCTATCGCTGAGGCAGAAATGAGTCAAGTTCTGCTGGTACATTTTATCGACTGGCAGATGCAAGAGGTAGCTCCTTGGGTTGGGATGGGTACTTTATATGATATTAATGTATCTGGCGATCGCCGTGAGTTAAATCGTCAACATCTGCAACGAAAAGTAGAAGATAGTCAAAGTTGGTTAGAAACCTATGCTCAACAAGCGATCTCCCAAGGTATTGATTGTGAATTTGACTGTCGAATTGGCAACTGTAATTTAGGCATTGGCGATCTCGCTAAAAAATGGGATGCAGATTTAATTGTTATTGGTCGTCGGGGTCACAAAAACATATCGGAGATACTTTTAGGTAGTGTTAGTAATTATGTGATTCATCACGCACCCTGTTCAGTTTTTGTGGTTCAAGGAACTAAGGTAGCGGAAGCTGAGGAATGGGTGAATGTAACTGAGGTTTAATTGATTGGGTAGTAGTTAGTAGTTAGTGGTTAGTAGTTAGTGGTTAATTGTTCATGACAGAAGACAAAGCCAAGAATGCAACCTAACACCTAACACGACGCCCTAAAGGATTCCCTGCGGTCTCGAAGCGGAATCCTTTAGGGCTAATCCCTAACACCTAATCCCTAACACCTAACACCTACTTACTTTTGGAGGTTTTTAGAAGATGACGACAACTAATCCGATAAATTATCGCGAGAAAATTATTGCCCTCTGGACGGTGTTTCTTTTAGGAACATTGTTTCATACTCAGCTGGCTTTGATACCTTTGTTTCATGGTATTGATGTGGATATTATGGGACACCATCATCAAGAAGCTGCAACTATGGCAGAGATAACACCAATTTTGTGGGGAATGCTGATCTTTTTTATGTTGCCGATGTTAGCAATTATCGCTACAGCTTTTTATGAATTTAAACGCTATCGACTAGTTCATTTTGGCTTGACTGTGGTTTATAGTGTTTTAAATTTGAGTCATGCGATCTCAGATTTGTTGGTTACTCCTATTGCCTGGTATCAAATCGTTTTGATGATACTACTGTTTCTTGTCGGTATCTTATTAAATATTGTTGCCTATCAATGGCTACAAAGTGGTTCTCATCGCCATCGACTTGACTCTTTAGCTAGTAAAATAACTAGTTGAAAGTTGAACAATAGAAGATTGTTAGGAAGAAGGTTAAATTCTGATTGTTCCGCCGTCAAACAAAGGAACAGTCATGGTAAAGTTTTCACCATAAGTTAGCTTTTGCTCCTCCAAAATAGTGATGGCTATTTGTTCTCCCAAACGCAAAGATTCAATATAGTCTGTAAAGTAGTGTACTCCAGCCCAGTCTCGACCTATAGAAATATAGGCTGCTAATTTCCTGCAAATACTTGATTTTCTTTACAATTAAGTACTTGGGCAAAATGAACCATCAACAATGAACCATCAACAATTAACGATAATTTACTCCGACAAGTTTTTAGAACATCAAACTGGATACGGTCATCCTGAGAGACCAGCAAGGCTTACGGCGATTGTAGAAGCTTTGAAGCGAGTTTCTTGGCAAGAACAGTTAAATTGGCGATCGCCAACTGATAGAAATCCTCTACCCTATATTCAACAAATTCATACTCCTGAACATATTTTCCGAATTAGGGAGATAGCTAATAGGGGGGGAGGCTATGTGGATGGAGATACCCCCATTTCTGCTCAAAGTTATGATGTAGCTTTATTAGCGGTTAGTGCTTGGTTAGATGGCATAGATGCTGTTTTAACCGATAAAAATCCTGCTTTTGTTTTAGCTCGTCCCCCTGGACACCATGCTACCAGGGATCAAGCGATGGGATTTTGTCTTTTTTCTAATGCTGCGATCGCTGGTTATTATGCTCTAGAACAACCTAATATTGAGCGAGTAGCAATTCTGGATTGGGATGTGCATCATGGCAATGGTACAGAAGCTATTGTCCAAGACTATCCTAATATGGCTTACTGCTCTCTCCATCAAGATCCTTGTTATCCAGGTACAGGACAAAGAAGCTATCGGGGCAATTATCAGAATATTTTAAATTTACCCCTAGCTCCTGGTAGCACTATCAAAGATTATCAAACTATATTTGAAGCGGAAGTTGTCCCTTTTTTGGAGCAATTTAAACCAGATTTATTAATTGTTAGTGCTGGTTATGATGCTAACGCCAAAGATTCCATAGCTAACATATCTTTACAACCATCAGATTATGGATTATTGACTAAATATGTAACAAGCGTAACCAATTTAATTTTGTTTGGTTTAGAAGGAGGTTATCATTTAGAAACTTTAGCAGAGTCAGTAGTTGCTACTTTAGCCAGTTGTGGGTAAGATTTGCAATTATTAACTGAAAAATTCTTACTTTCCAATTAAAATCCATTTTAATGATAACTAACAACCATAAGTTGTAATCTGTTATTTGTATTGCTTACTCGATTCCTAACTTCAAGTTGGCTTTCTCTAAAACTTAGAGAGAAAAACAGTAATTCTGTTTTCTCCCATGAACTTAAACATGATTAGCAATTTATCTCTGTATCGAATCGTTCAAGAAAATGGAACTTTCTTACCTTCTGTTGAGATAAGTGCCATTACCTTGAAACATATTATCAAAACAGTTTTTGAGCTACTCAAAGAACAGGGATTAACGCCCACTATTTGGGTAAAGACACCTCAGTCTCAAAGTTGGTTACAAGATATTAAAAAATATCAACAAACAGTACCCCAAGGCAAAATTTATCTCTGTAGTGAAAAACCCAATCACGATAACCAAGATGCCTTTACTGCAATTAGTTCGATTATTCCGACTCAATTAATCAACAATTCATGGTTAAAGCGAGAATGCTTTTTAGTAGTATTATCAGAGACTTTTTCTTGTTTGATTTTAGCCCAATGGCAAACAGGAAAAATTACAGGATCCAATACCAGCAAAAGATTAGAGCAACCTTACTTAAAAATGGTTTTTAGTTTTGCTCCTAAAATTATTCAAGTATTTCTTTCAGGGCTAGAAAATGTCATTGTTAATGAATCTATTCCTCAAGAGGATTTAATTGCCATCACACCTCACAATCGAGAATTGGAAGGTCATCTGGTCGCTAAACAGATTCAAATTATCGAATCTTTGGAGAAAACCCTAAACCAAGCTAATCATCAATTCATTCCCCAAGAACAAGAAACCTTCTCTGCCACCCTTGGACTGAGAAGTAATTTTTTACATAACTTGGTTCAAGAATTGCGATCGCCAATAACCCATATGAAAACCGCTCTGAGTTTGCTGGAATCAAGGCAAATTAAAGGAGAACAACGCCAACGTTATCTCCAAATGTTGGAGCGAGAATGCGATCGCCAAAACTCAGTTGTTAGTGGTTTACTAGCATTATTACAATTAGACAACTCCGTAGACCCAGAAATTGTTTATTTAGAAGAATTAGTCCCTGGTATTGTCAGTACTTATCAACCTCTAGCCAACGAAAAACAAATTCAGCTAGGCTACACTATCCCTTCCCATCTTCCTCCAGTAAAATGTCCTAGACCTTGGCTAAGACAAATGATTGTGCAACTGCTAAATAACAGTCTGCAATTTACCCCTGCTCAAGGGAGAGTTTTTGTGCAAGCTTCTGTGAAAAATGATTTTGTAGAAATCATGATTAATGACACAGGAATTGGGATCGATCCCAAAGAATTTAATAATATATTTGATAGTTTTTATCGTACTAGAAGAGTTGGGGATGAGCCTGTTGTAGGTGCTGGTTTAGGTTTAACTATCGTGCAGGAACTAGTACGTCATTGCAACGGTACAATCTCTGTTAGCAGTAAGCCAGGAAAAGGTTCTACTTTTACCATTTCTTTGCCAGTTATCCCCCCAGAATTAATCGATTAACTGAATTTATAATATAACTCCTGTGTTTTCTTTGCTTCCCGCTGTATTACCCGTCGCTTTAATTATTTTGATTGGTTTTATGGCTGGTCGAAATTTGCCTCTACAAAAACCAACTCTCTCCCAGTTAACTTTATATGTCTTATCTCCAGCTCTAATCATAGATAGTCTTTACAATACAACTTTGTCTTTACAAAGTTCTCTGGGGTTACTGGGTGGTTTTGCTATTACTTCTGGTGTAATTTATCTTACGGTTAAACTCCTGGGTAAACTTATTGGTTTATCCCCATCCCTGGAAACTGCTATTACCGCAACTTCTTTATTTCCCAATAACGGGAATATGGGTTTACCAATGGTGGATTTTGCTTTAGGTGGGTCAGGTTTAGCCAGAGGGATAATTTACATGATTGGTTCAAGTATTTTAATGTTTTGTTTTGGTCCTGCCATAATTCGGGGAGATGGAATTGCTTCTGGACTCAGATTAATTACCAAACTACCTTTATTGTGGGCGATTCTTGCCGGTATTAGTTTGCGCCTAGTAAATTTTGAGTTTCCTTTTCACTTGGATACCAGTATTCAAAAAGTTGGCGCAGCAGCAATTCCGATTGCCTTAATTTTACTGGGAATGCAATTGGCTAGTACTCGTTTTGAAATGGGTATCAAACAGCTATATGGAGCTTTGATTCGCTTGTTAGTGGCACCAGCGATCGCATATTTAGTAGGAATCGGTTTACACTTAGAAAGTTTAGATTTACAGGTTTTAGTATTACAAAGTGCCATGCCTACCGCGGTAAGTTCCCTAGTATTAGTTACTGAATTTGGTGGGGACACAGATTTTGTCGCCAAAGCTATTGTCACTTCTACTATGATGAGTTTTGTGACCCTGCCTCTGATTTTATGGTTACTGAGCATTTAATACTAAATTCTGTTTAGATACAACACTTTAAATTTGTGGGAATTTAGAATTTAGAATTTAGAATTTAGAATTTAGAATTTAGAATTCAGAGTCTCACCCCACAAAAAACTAAACTTCTGGTTACTGAATCGACCTTCTAACCACTAACTACCCAAAGGCGTTCCCAAAACACTTAGATCGATCGCGTAACCCCCAGTAACCAAATAGACCCTATCAGCCTTACTTCCAATTTGCCTTAACAGATGTCCTAGGCGATCACGAAATAGTCTTCCTGAAGCATAAGCAGGTACAACTCCCCAGCCAGTTTCTTCCCCGACAAAAATTACGCTAGAAGCAGTCATGGTTAAACTTTCATGTAAATTTTCGCTAATCTTCAGCCAAGAGCGATCGCTTAAATCCAAAAAATTTGCCACCCAAGTCCCTAAAGAGTCAATTAATAAGCATTGTTCTGGTAGGCTATTGCGAATAATCAAAGGTAGCTTATAAGGCTCGTAGAGAGTTTGCCAGGTCTGAGGTCTTCTTTGCTGATGTTTAATAATTCTATTTTGCCATTCAAGATCCCCTGGGTTATTTCTAGCAGTAGCAATATACACTACGGTCTGTTTGCTTTGCTCTGCCAAGGTTTCTGCCCACTCACTTTTACCAGAACGAGAGGCTCCAGTGACTAAAATAACAGTTTTTTGATAAGGATTTGATACAATCGAATTCATCTAAGAGGCTTTGTCTGGTCAGGAAAGATATATATTGATATATATCTTTATTAGTTACAAAACTTGTAATAATTGATAGAGGCTATTTCATATCTTTGACCCACGTTATCAGTTTTTTTAGCTTGTGAGCCAAACATTGTTTTAATAAAAAACATTTATCAATTCAGTTTTGGCTTTTTTAACTATAGACTCTCAACAACCCTTCCTATATGACTAACTCAAGCTCCAAGATTCCCGTATCTGTTCTGATTCCTGCTAAAAACGAAGAACTGAATCTACCAGCCTGCTTAGAAAGTGTGGCAATAGCTGATGAAGTTTTCATTGTGGATTCCCAAAGTGAAGACCGCTCTTTAGAAATCGCAGCAAATTATGGGGTAAAAGTAGTCCAGTTCCATTTTAATGGTCGCTGGCCCAAAAAAAAGAATTGGTCTTTAGAAAATTTACCTTTCCGCAATGATTGGGTATTAATCGTTGACTGCGACGAAAGAATTACTCCAGAATTGTGGTCAGAAATTGCTGTAGCAATCCAAAATCCTGAATATCAGGGATATTATCTAAATCGTAAAGTTTTTTTCTTGGGTAAATGGATTCGCTTTGGGGGAAAATATCCCGATTGGAATCTCCGACTATTTCAACATAAATGTGGTCGTTACGAAAATTTGGGTACGGAAGATATTCCCAATACTGGAGATAATGAAGTCCATGAACACGTAATTCTGGGAGGTAGGGTAGGCTATCTCAAAGAAGATATGCTTCATATCGATTTCCGAGATATTTATGAGTGGTTAGCCAGACACAATCGTTATTCTAATTGGGAAGCACAAGTTTATTACAATATTCTCGCAGGACAAGATGAAAACGAAACCATAGAAGCCAACTTATTTGGCAATGCGATACAACGTAAACGCTTCCTGAAGAAAATTTGGGTTAGACTACCTTTCAAACCTTTATTAAGGTTTATTTTGTTTTATATAATTCGTTTGGGCTTCTTAGATGGTACAGCAGGTTATATTTATGGTCGTCTTTTAAGTCAGTATGAATATCAAATTGGAGTTAAACTTTATGAGTTACAAAAATTTGGCGGAAAATTAAACGTTGATACCAATTCTGAGGAGGATGCTGCTAATAATTCCGTTGCAGAAACAGTTGAGTTCTCACAATAACTAAAATACGTATAGATGAATCGAGAGATTATCTTAGATCAACCATCAGTAATTGATTTAACCAAATACGATCAATCCCATTTTGATCGCGGTAAACCCCAGTGGTTCATTATAATCTGGTGGTTTATTCAAGCAGTGACATTTCCCTTAACTCTCCATAATTTCAGTAGTTTTCGCTGCTGGCTATTACGATTATTTGGGGCAAAAATTGGTCAAGGTGTGGTCATTCGCCCTTCTGCGCGCGTTACCTATCCTTGGAAAGTTTCTATTGGAGATTACAGTTGGATTGGCGAAGATGTTGTACTCTACAGTCTAGACGCAATCGAGATTGGTTCTCATTGTGTTATTTCTCAGAAATCCTATCTTTGTACAGGAAGTCACGATATGCAGGATAGAGCTTTTGGCTTAATTACTGCCCCTATTAAAGTTGGTAATGGAGCTTGGATTGCTACAGATTGTCTGATAGCTCCAGGGGTAAAAATTGGATCTAATGCAGTTATTGGTGCTAAAAGTGGTGTTTTTAATGATATTCCTCATTCTCAAGTTGCTTGGGGTATTCCCTGTATTCCTCACTATGCTAGAGAGATGAAAAATTAGTAGTTGATTAGCTAAGTATTCAGGCGTAATTATTTACTACCTTGATAATTCCTGATTGCCTGTTCCCTGTTCCTTGTTGCCTATTGCCTTTCTTGACTATGTAATACTAAATCCTGTTTAGATACCCTACTTAAAAGTTGCGAGAAGTCAGAAGTCAGAAGTCAGAAATCAGAAAGGTTTAAGCTAATTTTATACTTTAA
>JASJDB010000302.1 GCA_030065315.1 Xenococcaceae cyanobacterium MO_167.B52
ACTGAATAAGGTAAGGGTGCAAAGGTGCGGTAAGAGCGCACCAGCAACATCGAGAGGTGTTGGCTCGGTAAACCCCGGTGGGGAGCAAGGTCGGAGGAACAAGGGTTGATCTTTTTCCCGTTCCGTTTTGGTGAACCGCTGGAGGTGTTTGGTAACAAACATCCTAGATAGATAACCACCCTAGGAAGAATATATAGTAAAATGTATTTTCCTATCCTAGAACAGAATCCGGCTTATGTCCCGACTCTCTCTATCTCCTCATTACGATTTTGATGTTTGAAGACCCCCGACGCAAAAAACAGCTACAACAACTAATCATAAAATTAGGCTTACCTGCTACCGCTCCTGTTGATTGGACATTATTAGATTTGGCTTTGACTCATCCTAGTATCTCTTTCACCCGGAATTATGAAAAATTAGAGTTTGTGGGAGATGCAGTAATTAGATTGGTTGCAGCCGAGCTGCTACGAGAAACTTACCCTGATGAACCTGTAGGAGAATTTGCTGCAATTCGCTCTGTCATTGTCAGCGATCGCTTTTTGGCAAAGTTAGCAGAAAGCTATGGCATTGAATCTTACCTCCTAATCGCTACTAATACATTAGGAAATCTCGCAGGAAGAGAATCTTGGCTGGCAGATAGTTTTGAAGCTATCTTAGGGGCATTGTATTTGAGTACTAATACTATGGAATTAGTCCGTCCTTGGTTGGATCAAGCTCTAATAGCTCAATCAGAAAAAGTTAGGCAAGACCCTGCTCGATACAATTATAAAGATGCTCTACAAGAATGGACTCAGGGCAAATATAAAATTTTGCCAGAATATAAAGTCACAGAAAATACTCAAAATCCTACTGCTCAATCCCGTTTTATTGCCAAAGTTTGGTTGCGAGGTCGCTTTTTGGGAGAAGGAGTAGGACGTTCTAAAAAAATGGCAGAACAAGCAGCAGCTAAAGAAGCTTTTTTGAAAATCCCGAAAACTTAATTCCCAAGCTAGTAAGACTTTAACTTGTAAAGTAGTTCACAAGATATTTCTAAATCTTGTTAGACGTAAGCCAATGATGTTGCTACATTAGTGAACAAAGTATGATCATCACAGAATTCAACAAAGTTGGTGTAAAACTGTGATGATGTTTCAATGGGAAATTAGAGTTAAACCAAGTGACTCCATTTTTATTGGCAACCGATCTAGATAATACTCTGGTAGGAGATGATGCAGCTTTAGAAATTCTAAATCGAAAGCTGACTCATCACCGTCAGAAATACGGGAGCAAAATAGTCTATGTAACTGGGAGAATGCTTCCTGTATGTAGGCAATTAGCAAGAGTCAAAAATCTTTTAACTCCTGATGCTCTGATTGTAGCTTTAGGCACAGAAATTTATTTTTCACCTCAAGAGACTACTCCCAACCCAGAATGGTCAGAAATTTTGACTCACAATTGGGATAGAGATGAGATTTTTGCGATTACTAAGAATTATACAGAGCTACAATTGCAACCAGAATCAGAGCAAAATTTTTGGAAAATTAGTTACTATTTAGCAGAATGGGAGGCTGAAAAAATATTACCTCGTCTCAAAGCTGATTTAAAAGATGCGGGATGGGAAGTAAATTTAGTTTATCTTGCTGGACAAGATTTAGAAATACTGCCCAAAAACGGGGATAAAGGGTTAGCGGTGCGGTTTTTGCAGCAGCAATGGCAGATTCCCCCAGAACTTACCGTAACTTGTGGAGATTGCCTTCAGGATATAACCCTATTAAATGGAGTGGAAAAGGGAATTATTGTGGGAAATGCTCAACTAGAGCTACGCCAATGGTATCAAAAAAATCGTAATGACTCTTTATATCTTGCTAAAGAGTTTTGTGCAGGAGGTATTTTGGAGGGATTAGAACATTTTGGGTTTTTATAATGCGATCGCTAGTTTGGCAAAATCCATCCCTCAATTTAGTTTTACCCTATGATGAGATTCATGTTTGGCGTGCTAGTCTCGATCTTGCTCCCCAATCCCTAGAAGAACTAGAAACAGTACTATCAGAAGATGAAAAATTAAGAGCCAATCGCTTTCGATTTGCCAAACATAGACGGCGTTTTATTGCTGCCAGGGGAATTTTAAGACAATTATTAGCAAGATACCTCCAAATTTCACCAGAGGAAATAAACTTTACTTATAATCCTCAAGGTAAACCCCAATTAGCATCTAGTTTTAAGAATATTGATCTACAATTTAATATTTCCCATTCTGAAGATTTAGCTTTATACAGTTTTAATTATGGGCAGCAAATTGGTATAGATTTAGAATATTTGCGAGAAAATGTTGATTATGAAAATATTGCTAAACGCTTTTTTTGTGACAGTGAGTTGGAATTAATTACCAATTGTATTCCTGAACAAAGGCAACAAAGATTTTATCAATTGTGGACAGCGAAAGAAGCCTATCTTAAAGCCATAGGCAAAGGCTTAGGGGGAGGTTTACAAACTTCAGAAATCAAGCTGAATCAAGAAGACAATATTTATCTACATAGTATTGAAAATAAACAAGAAACAGCCAAAGATTGGTCATTATACAACTTTATTCCCCAAACAAATTTTGTTGCTACAATTGCTCTATCAGCAAAGAAGAAGAAATTAACTCCAATTAATTATATTTCGCAACACAAGTTTTTTTTGATATGAGTAAAATACATTGCTCTTCAAAAAACATTAATAACGATCCCTTTGACCAGATTCATTTAACAATCAAACTTTATCTACTAACTCTGGCTGACTCTACCCACTCATCCCAAGATGAATCATAACCATCATATGTCACTAAATAACTATTTCTATTTACGTTTAGAATACGTCCAGGATACCACCGACCTTTCCAGAGAATTTTAACAGATTGTCCAACTCTGAACACAGCACGAAAACGCCTTGGTTCAACCCATTCATCCCAAGATGAATCATAACCTTCATAAGTTATATAACAGCTATTATTACTAACATTTTTCACTTGGGCTGGATACCAAGCACCTTTCCAAAGTACTTCTCCTCTTTGTCCCACTGAACAAGGTATTCTAGCACTAGCATGAGGAGTCAAAATCCCTAATACAGAAGCGGTCAAGATAAATAGCCATAAATTTTTATTCTTTTTGATCATTTTTATTAAACATTATCAAAACTATATTTTAAATAGTTCCCATAATTGAGAAAATTATGAGCTGTTTAGAAATTCTTATTTTGATGTTTATACGGTTAAATCTCAGCCTATTAAAGAGCTCACTATTTTTGCTGAAACAATAGCTGTTGATTCTATTGACTAGTCTAGAAACTTCGACTTAAGTAGCTGGGCAAAATTATTTATAAAACCTGAGTAGTTAATTTTCCCTAACACCTAACACCTAACACCTAACACCTAACACCTGTCACAGCCATTTTATATTTAATTACACCTACCCACTTACTATAAAATTTATTTCTCTGATAGGTTCTTAACGGAGAGTTAAATCATAATTTGAGGTATTGATAGTTCCAGAAAAGAGGGGACAAATTTCTATGGCAGAAATTATTGAACTCAAACTGCATCGCCAATGGACTATTAGTCCTAAACTCACTGCTTGGCTCAAATTATGTTTGGCTTTAGTCTCTGTTTCTTTCGCTCCCATTTTTATTCGTTTTAGTGAAACAGATTTAGGTGCCAATGGGACAGTTTTAAACCGTTTATTGATTTTTGCGCTATTTTTTGGCACTGGTCGCATCATTAGTCACCAATGGACAACAATTCTATCTCAGAGACAAGAGGACGTTCAGCAACAAGAACCTGTAACTTGGCAACAGTGGTTTCTCTTATTCGCTGTAGGTATAAGTTCTATTACGACTTTGGGTTTATGGGCTATTTCCCTGCAATACACCACTGTGGCTAAATCCCTGTTATTAAATAATTTAACTCCCGTGTTTACCAGTTTAGGAGCCTGGTTATTTTTAGGGAAACGCTTTGATTACAAATTTTTGCTAGGGATGAGCATTGCCTTAACTGGCGCAGTGACATTAAGTTTAGAAGATTTACAGGGCAGTTCAGAGCATTTATTAGGGGATATTTATGCTTTGTTATCAGCAGTATTTTTAGGTGTTTACTTTTTAATTGTCGAGCAATTGCGGAATCGCTTTAGTGCCACGACAATTTTGCTCTGGCGCTGCACCATTGGTAGTATACTCCTAGCTCCGTTTGTTTGGTTCAGGGAAGGTCAACTCTTTCCCACTACTTTAGCAGCTTGGTTAGCAGTAATCGGACTTGGTCTGATTTCAGAAGGATTAGGACAAAGATTGTTAGCAGACTGTATGCAACAACTATCCTCTAGTTTTATTGCTTTATTTTTGCTCTTAGAACCTATCATTGGTGCTATGTTAGCTTGGCTAATTTTTGCTGAAGGTTTAAGCCCCAGTACTTGGGTGGGATTTGTTGTCATTCTTAGCGGAATTTACCTGGCTCAATCTAGTACCGCTGCTATTCAGGAATAGACCCTAGATTTTTCCAGGTACTATAGTTTACCAATGGCTAATTATTTAGTTTTTCATATTGGTGCAAGATGTGACTACTAGGTTTGATCTCATACTAAATCCGATTATCACAGTATACTTTTAGTTTAAAGCGTAGAATTACCTTAAACCTTTCTGAATTGACCGATAGGGAATGACCGAAGGGAATACTTTAGTGCCTTTAGGGCTAAATTCTCAATTCTGAATTCCCACAAATTTAAAGTGTTGTATCTAAACAGGATTTAGTATCACTACCTCACCAGTACGAGAACTACTATATTAAAAATATTTATCATTTAATTTCTATCAAACTTATTGAGAAGAAGTAGCAAAAGTAGTAAGATAAACAACCGAACTTCTTTACCAAAGTCTAAAAATAAAATGAACAAATTTTCTCGAAGATTGTTTCTCGGTACTGGTGCAGCCACTTTGGCAGTGGCTGGAAGCCAGTTAACTAAAGTACAATCGGGAGTGGCTCAAACTAAACAAGTCAATATCTATTCCTCTCGTCACTATAATACTGATGATGAGCTATATGATGGCTTTACCAGACAAACAGGAATTAAAGTCAACATTATTGAAGGTAAAGATGATCAACTAATCGAAAGAATCAAAAGCGAGGGAGTCAATAGCCCCGCAGATGTACTAATTACAGTAGATGCGGGGCGTTTGTGGCGTGCTGAAGAAGCTGGACTATTTGCACCTGTAAGATCTCAAAAACTGACCGAAAAAATCCCTGCTAACTTGCGTCATCCTGACAATAAGTGGTTTGGTTTTACCAAAAGAGCAAGAGTGATCATGTACAACAAAGCTAAAGTCGATCCTGCGACCTTATCCACTTATGAAAATTTGAGCGATCGCAAATGGCGTAAAAAACTAGTTATTCGTTCTTCGAGTAATATTTATAATCAATCTTTAGTAGCTGGTTTAATTGCCACTTTAGGAGAAGAAGCTACAGAAGAATGGTGTCGTGATGTGGTAAGAAACTTTGCTCGCTCTCCTCAAGGTAATGATCGCGCTCAAATTGAGGCGGTTGCTTCGGGTTTAGCGGATATTGGCGTGGCTAATACTTATTACCTGCCTCGTTACGCTAAAGATAAAAGTCCTGCTAAACAAGCTATTTTTGAGAAAGTAGGCGTTTTCTTCCCCAATCAGAATGATCGCGGTACTCATGTTAATATCAGTGGCGGTGGCTTAATGAGAAATGCCCCCAATAGAAGTAACGCGATCGCATTTTTAGAATATCTAGTTAGCCCATACGCTCAAGCCTTTTTTGCCCAAGGTAACAATGAATATCCAGTAGTACCAGGGACTCCCCTTGATCCTGTTGTGGGAAGTTTTGGTCAGTTCAAAGAAGATACTACCAATGTATCTGCTTATGGTACGAATAACGCTATGGCAGTGAAGATCATGGATCGTGCTGGTTGGAAATAGGATTAAAATACTGCTGCTCTATCTCACTTGTAATAACTTGTGAGTTTGCAGACTAATGCGCCATTGAGGATGATGCAAGACGTAATCGAAAATCAATTCCTGGCTTTTGGGGCTATTCCACTCTGGTTGGAGATATTTCAAAGTGTGAGAAGATACTAACGCCGACTGTTGTTCTGCCCATCTAAGATCGTATTTATTAACCACAACTACTTTTAGCTCGCTCACATTAGGATAAATACTAGGGTGGGGTGGTTTGAATTGTTTGGGAGAAAAAGTCACCCAGTCAAAACTCCCACTAAAAGGATGGGCTCCTGAAGTTTCCAGATGTATTTTCATCCCTAACTCTTTAATACTAGTGGTTAGGGGTTGGAGGTCGTGCATTAAGGGTTCCCCACCAGTAATGATTACAATAGCAGGATTATATTTTTCGGCTTCTTTGGCTAATTTTTGAGGAGAGTAGTGAGGGTGGTATTTAGCATTCCATGATTCTTTGGTGTCGCACCAAGGACAACCTACATCACAACCAGCTAAACGAATAAAAAAGGCGTTTACTCCTGTCCAAGTTCCTTCGCCCTGCACGGAATGGAAGGTTTCTACTACGGGATAGGTCATATCATTTAACATTGATCATTTATCATTTATCATTTGGCATTTAACATTTAGCCTGAGTTTGGAATTAGCTTAAATCTTGATTGTTGGGTTAAACAACCTATTTTTTGATCAACCGCAGAGAGTGTCTTGTTTTGGTTGCTTGAGTTGAGAAAGATGGGGTGAGAGGTTCATTGTTGGGTGTTGTTTGGTTAAGGGCGGAGATTGAGAGGGATTTATTGGTTGTGTTTTGTTGTCTTGATGGTAATGTTTATGAGAGGGTTTATTTGAGCTTGTCTAAAAAAGATAGGGGCTTGCTCATATTTTCAGCAAAACCTAAGATGCCTTGATCCCGATGTTCGTACAATAAATTTCTTTCAGAATCAAATAGGAAAGTAGCACCTCTTTGGGTTAAATATGCAGAATTAGGGACATAGGTTTTCCAATTACTTAAAACTTCTGTCATATTTTGCAATCTCAGGGTTGCTAGTTCAAAAGGACGCTGAAAGCCTTGACCCCCTGCGAACTTGAAAAATGAACCTTTGATTGCTGGTAAGGGTGTGTTTTTAACTACTTCCTCGTCGTCAATGAGTTGGGGGGCAGAGCGATCGCCTGTATAGCCTCTAAATACTTCTTTGAGGGTTCCAGGGCTACCAATTCCGGCACACATTAACATCAAGTTTAACCAGGAGTTTTGTGATGTTGATAAAAAAGGCATTTTTGCTGATAAACCAGTATAAAGTCCTAATTTATGGTGAATTTCTGCTTCGAGATCTAGATATAGGGATGATTCGGGAAATTCTGTATATTCACAAAATTTTTGACCAGATTTGCGATCGCCGATACCAATGGCTCTAACTGTTATATTCTTGGCTTGGAGCTTTTCCGACTCTCGTTTTAACCACCAAGCATATTCTAGATTATCAAAATCCCCTAATTGTCCCCAAATTATTACCAGTAAACGGGTTGCGGGTTCACAACCATCAAAAATACCAACAGTCTCCCCATCCCTGACTCTTAGGCTTTGAGTTTGACTCAAAATAGAATACACATCTTGCTTTGAGACACTTGTCATAATCTAGTTCTGGTTATACATCGAAATATTGGTTCTCTAATGCTCAAACAACGAAGGATTTAGTATCATCGGCAATCAAAGAATACTAGAATAATAGCAATAAATATGGAACACTTTTGATTACTTCTTTTAACGATATTATGCTGGTTGCCCCCCAAGAAGCGATCGCAGGATTAAAATTACTGGTATGTCTGGCAAAAGCTGATGGGAGGTTGCATCCAGAAGAAGCAAAAATTCTTCAAGAAGCCTGGCACAAAATTCAGCAGATCTCAACTTTGCCTGCCGATGTCACTATTGAAAATATCCTGGCTGAAGATATTCAGATTGAGGAACTTCTACCTCAGATCGTTACTCCCAAAAGCCAAACTGTGCTTTATCAAGCTGCCTATGCACTGGCAGAAATTGATGGTGTTACTCCTGAAGAAAAAATAATCTTGGATAAAATCGCAGCTAGTTTTCAATCCCTAGAAGGAGAACCTTTAATAAACAGTGATTCTTTAACGGAATTAGCTGTTGAATCACCCCATGAATTTATTGAAGCGATCGCTGCTAAATTAGTATCAGTAAAGGAGATTCGCGATTTAATTCTAGACTATGCTAT
>JASJDB010000303.1 GCA_030065315.1 Xenococcaceae cyanobacterium MO_167.B52
ACCTTGATTATAAAAAACAGGCTCGCCAGTATGATAACTAAACTGACCTCCTGCTTCAGTTAAAATCAACTCAGGGGCAGCAAAATCCCAATCTTTAGCGGCAGATTTACCAGAAAGAGAAATATAAACATCCGATTCTTTTTCAAGTATTGTTGAAATTTTTCCACCGACACTACCCATGTATTTTTTACCAGCAAGGGGTAGGCGATCAATTAATTTCTGGAATCTTTCATCACGATGGGAACGACTAACAATTAAATATAAATTTTCAGGTTTTTTGCGTTGAGAAACTCGAATTGGCTGAACTTTTTTATCTTCTTTGGTTTGGACAAATGTACCTTGTCCCTTAACTGCATAATATAATTTACCGAGTTCAGGCATTGCTACAATACTAATTACAGGACGACCTTCATAGGCTAAGGCAATATGTAAGCCAAATTCTCCTGTTCGATCAATAAAATCTCTTGTTCCATCTAAAGGATCGATAATCCAAACCCAAGGCTTATGGATTGGTTCAGCTTTTTTAACATCGAAAGTTTCTTCGGAAAGGTAGCCGAAATCTTCTGTACCCAATTTGCCTTGTAAGTTTTCTAAAATATAGTGATTGGCAGCTAAATCAGCTTTGGTTACTGGTCCATCCTTTTTATCCTCAACACCTAGTTCTTTGTCTTGTTCATGATAGTAAGAACTGAGAATATCGGCTGCGCCCCAGGCTACAGAACGAGCGATCTTCATTATTTCAGTTAACTGTTCTGGTTGATTGATGTTCAAAACCATCTCCCTATATTTTATTGAAAGTATTACTAACGAAAATTATGGCACTGATTTTTATTAATGACAGTTCCCAACCAAGCAGCAATAAGGCATGAAAAGCAAGTGTATCGAAAACCATGTGCTTGTCTATAATCCTTTCATAGCAAAGGTTTTACGCCCCAAATTGCGATCGCAATTTGGGGCAATTGAACTCTAAATTTTTTCTCTTAAGGGAGTTTATAGAAAAGGGAGGGAATACCCTTACCGTTTACGGTAGGGGCTGAAAAGCCTGCCAAATTGAGTGGCTCGATGCCATATCAATTTTGTATTTACACCAATCAACAAAATGGGTTACAATCTTTTCATCCTAAAGGATACCGCTTAGCATATGGTATAATCGCTGCCCCTTCGGGTAGAGCTACGCAAGTGCATATGATAATAAGACGTGCCTATCGCTATAGATTCTATCCTAACCAACAACAGCGCATACAATTAGCGCAAACCTTTGGTTCGTGTAGGTTTGTCTATAATTGGGCTTTAAGACTTCGCACTGATGCTTACTACCAGCATCAAAAGAAGATGTCTTACAAAGAAACGTCTAATCAATTAACGAGCCTTAAAAAGAATCCTGATTTTGGCTGGTTAAAAGAGGTAACTGCTGTGCCACTGCAACAAGCATTAAGACATCTCAATACAGCTTTTCTTAATTTCTTTAGAGGTCAAACTAAATATCCTAAGTTTAAAAAGAAACGAAACAAACAATCTGCTACTTATGCAAGTAATGCTTTTAAATGGGATGGCGAAAAGTTAACCTTAGCTAAGATGAAATCTCCTTTAAAAATCAGATGGCATCGTCATTTTAGGGGAATCCCTACGACGGTTACAGTTAGTAAAGACTCAGCTAATAGATATTTTGTGTCATTTTCTGTAGAAGAAGAAATTCAGCAATTACACCAGAATGACGAACAAGTAGCAATTGATTTAGGAATTACTGATGTAATTGTTACATCTAAAGGATTTAGTTCTGGTAATCCTAAATACTATAGGAAATATGAGAAGAAATTAGCTAAATTACAAAAGGGTTTAGCAAGAAAAGAAAAAGGTTCAAAAAACCGAGACAAAGCAAGACTAAAGGTAGCAAAACTACACGCTAAAATTGCTGATTGTCGCCAAGATTTTCTCAACAAGTTAACGATTCAATTGATCCGCGAAAACCAAGTTGTAATTACAGAATCGTTAGCCGTTAAGAATATGATTAAAAACCATAAGTTGGCCAAAGCAATTGCTGATGTCGCTTGGGGAGAATTAATTAGACAACTAGATTATAAAGCTAGTTGGTTCGGAAGAATCTTGATCCAAGTTGACCGCTTCTTTCCATCGAGTAAGCGATGTCATGCTTGTGGTCATATATTAGATAAACTTCCCTTAGAAATTAGAGAATGGGATTGTGTTTGTGGTTCTCATAACTTGAGAGACTATAACGCTGCCCTCAACCTCCTAGCCGTTGGACGGACGGTGTTAGCCTATGGAGATACCTCTGTCGGGGATACAGCGTTAGCTATATCTAGACAAGTATCGTCGAAGTAGGAAGCCTACCCCCTTCTACGGGGTACGGTGTGTCACTGTACACTTAATACTCACACACCCATAGAGATAGTGGATGCACCATTAGCTAACAATGAGTGATGATAAGAAGCAAAAAGGTAATTGGCGTTTAATATTATTAGTGGGAGTTATTTTCGGCTCTGTAATTGCTGTTGAAGCTTTGAGGATTTATCCCTCAGATTTCAACAAAGCTAAAAACTCAGTTATCAATAGGGTTAAAAACCCTAACTGGGGCTGGACTAGTTTTGATGAAGCTGAAGTCAGCACAACAAATACACCAATAGATCAACAAGAACAAGTTGTAAAAATTGCTCAAAGCGAGCAAACCCGTTTTAGAAAAACAGTTTGGGATTGGTTAGAATTAAGTAGTCGATTAGCTATTCCTATTTTACTGGCTGTTTTTGCCTATCAGCTTCAAAAGAGAGATAAGGAAAAAGATAAAGGAGAGCAAATCAGACGGGAAGACGAACAAAAGGCTCAAGCCCAACTTGAAAGAGAACTAACGCAGGATAATTTAGCTGAAGAAGCCACACAAAAATATTTAGATAATATGGCTCAGCTATTACTGAATGAAGAATATAGGGAGCAACTGTTTCCAACTAAAGAACAGGAGAGCATCCTATTTTTACGAATATGTCTTTTGAAGTTGGCGATCAAATTAAGATTACATAGCTTAATGCGCTATGTTTTTTCCATCGTGGAATATTCTCAAGAAAATATCGAAGAGCTATTTCCAACTAAAGATAATCCTGTAAGAGATTTAGCAAGAACTCAAACCATAACAATACTAAGAAGACTAGAAAGCGATGAAATACGTCAGGATAGAATCATACATTTTTTACGGGATGCTGAACTTTATCAGTTTATTTTTGAAAATGCCAACCTATCTGGAATAAATCTACAAGAAGCAAGCTTGTCGGATGCTAACCTACAAGAAGCAAGCTTGTCCCGCGCGAACCTACAAAAAGCAAGCTTGTTGGGGGCGAACCTACAAAAATCATTTTTATCCCGTGCCAACCTACAAGAAGCAAATTTGTGGGATGCTAATCTACAAAAAGCAGATTTATCTCGTACTAAACTACGAAAAGTAAACTTGTTGCGTGCCAACTTACAAAAAGCGGACTTGTGGGGTGCTAACCTGCAAGAATCAAACTTGTCGGATGCTAACCTACAAGAAGCCAACTTGTGGGGGACAAACCTACAAAAAGCCGACTTGTCAGGTGCTAACCTACAAGAAGTAAACTTGTCGGATGCTAACCTACAAAAAGTCAATTTGTCGGATGCTAACCTGCAAAAAGCCGACTTGTCCCGTGCCAACCTACAAGAAGCGAGCTTGTCAGGTGCTAACCTACAAGAAGTAAACTTGTCGGATGCTAACTTAATTCCTAAACAAATAAAATCAGCCTGTTTTTGGGATCAAGCAATCTATAAAGGGCAATGGGACTGGCACAAGCAAACTCAAACTTGGGTTCCTCAAAATGAACAAGCTGAACAAGATAACAAAAAGTTCATTGAAGAGTTAAAACAAGACAAATTATCAGACCAAAAAAGAGATTCTAATTGCAGTTCCTGGGAAAAATAGTAAGTCTGGGAAATTTAAAAAAATCATAATGAATCCAAATTTGCGTTCTGGCTTAGGTAAAAACCTAGGTCAAATTTGTTGATTCTAGATCCTCTAATGAAGATTGTCGTTCTTGTTTTTTAGGAGTCTGAACTAGTAATACGGAACAAGGAGCATGATGAACTACATAATTACTGACGCTACCTAAAAACATTTCTTTTAAGCCTGAAAATCCTCTTCTGCCGATAACAATGGCATCTGCATGGCAAGATTCGGCAAAATTACAGATAGTTGAACTAGGATGACCAGTAATCTGGCTAAATTCAGTTGACACCCCTGCTGCGCTTGCTTCTTTGGCAAAATAACGGAGTATTTCTAGTCCTTCGTTTTCAAACTGTTTCCATTGTTTTTGATACAGTTCATTTGCCATATGACTGATTTGAGGAGAGAGGTGCATATAGTGATCGCCAATAGTGGGGACTACAGTGGAATATTCAGACATGATTGGACTGTCTTTCTCTTCTCCAGATAAAACGTGGAGCAATATTAAATCAGCTTTGGAAGCTTTAGCTAAAGATAAAGCTTCACGAAATACTACTTTATTAGCTGGAGAGCGATCAATTGTGACTAAGATTTTGTTAAACATTGTTCGTAATGATTGGTTAGTGGTTAAGGGGTAGTTGCTGATTTTGATTCAGACAGAGAATCAGAATTAGAGTTGTCAGCGATCGCACTACGAACTATTAAGACTGAGCAAGGTGCATGGTGAGTTACATAGTTACTAACGCTGCCCAGAAACATCTCTGTCAGACCTTTCAGACCCCGACTGCCCACTAAAATTAAGTCAGCTGACCAACTCTTGGCTAGTTCACAAATTGCTCTGCCTGGATTACCAATTAATTGAGTATATTCTGCTTCTACTCCCTGTTCTTTTGCCAAGCTAGTTAGATTTTGTAAAGCACTAATGCCCCATTCTTTATATTCAGTCAATCTTTCCTGATATAAGTCATACTGGTTGCGGTCTAACATGGGGTAGTAGGCATAGGTCGGTAATACAGGATAGTCTGCTTCTTCTTCAGATAAAGTGTGGAGAAGCATTAAAGTTGCCCCCGTAGTTTTAGCTAAAGACACTGCTGAATCAAAAACAGATTTGTTGCTTGCGGAACGATCGATTCCTACTAAGATTCTTTTAATCATTATTCTTACCTTCGCTTAGGGGTCCGTTGATAGTCTAATTTTGTTCTAATTCAGCTATTTTGAGTTTGGTTTTGAGAACTGAGTCGGGATTAAGACTCATAGAGTCAATGCCCTGGCTGACTAGAAATTCGGCAAACTCTGGATAATCGCTTGGTGCTTGACCACAAATGCCAATTTTGCGATTATTTCTTTTGGCTGCTGCGATCGCCATTTTCACCATAGTTTTAACAGCTTGGTTACGTTCGTCGAATAGATGGGCAACTAAGGCAGAATCCCGATCAAGTCCCAAGGTTAATTGGGTGAGGTCGTTTGAACCAATAGAAAAGCCATCAAACACCTGACTGAATTCATCTGCCAGCAAGACGTTACTGGGAAGTTCGCACATCACATATACTTGCAAACCATTTTCACCCCTCACTAAACCATGTTTTGCCATATGAGCTAAGACTTTGCGTCCTTCATCGGGAGTACGACAGAAGGGAATCATCGGAATAACGTTAGTTAAACCCATTTCATTCCTAACTCGTTTAAATGCCTGACATTCTAAAGCAAAGGCTTCACTATATTGGGAATCATAATAGCGACTGGCACCACGCCAACCCAACATGGGATTTTCTTCTGTTGGTTCAAATTGTTGACCCCCCAAAAGATTGGCATATTCATTACTCTTGAAGTCGGACATCCTGACAATAACGGGTTTAGGATAGAATGCTGCTGCAATTGTCCCGATGCCTCTGGCTAACTTATCGATAAAGAAATCAGGTTTATTGTCATAATATTCTGTGATTTTGGCGATCGCAAATTTGTCCCCCAAGTTTGTTAAGTCATCAAACTTTAGTAAAGCTAGGGGATGAACTTTAATATGATTAGCGATAATGAACTCTAATCTTGCCAAACCTACACCATCGCAAGGTAAAGCAGATAAACTAAAAGCCTCTTCAGGATTACCCACATTCATTAAAATTTGGGTTTTAGTTGCAGGTAAATTATCTAATTGGGTTGATTCGACGGTAAAAGGGATTAAACCTGCGTAAACTTTACCCTGTTCTCCTTCAGCACAAGATACTGTAATTTCTTGTCCTGTCTGAATATCTTTGGTAGCATCACCACAGCCCACAATGGCAGGAATCCCCATTTCCCGAGCAATTATGGCTGCATGGCAGGTTCTTCCTCCCTGGTTAGTAACAATAGCACTAGCCTTTTTCATAATCGGTTCCCAGTCAGGATCGGTTTTATTAGTAACTAGAACCTCTCCTGGTTGGAATTTATTGATATCGCTCACTTCTAAGATGACTTTAGCTGTACCAGCACCAATTTTTTCTCCTACTGCTCTACCACTGGTCAAGATATTGCCACTTGCTTCTAATTTATATGTCTGTAATATATTACTGCTTTTTTGGGATTGTACAGTTTCGGGACGGGCTTGAACAATAAATAAATCTCCTATTATGCCATCTTTCGCCCATTCAATATCCATTGGGGTATAAACCCCACGTATTTCTGAATAATGCTCTTCAATCTGACCAGCCCATTTGGCTAGAGTCAAAATTTCTTCATTGTTAATGGCATATCTAATTCTTTCTGAAGGTGATGTAGGGATATTTTTAGTTAATTTACTACCGCCGATGTCATACACCATCTTAATTTCTTTACTACCAAGACGTTTATCTAAAATTGGGCGGTAGCCTTGATTAAGAGTTGGTTTAAAAACAATATATTCATCGGGATTTACTGCCCCCTGAACTACGTTTTCCCCTAAACCGTAAGCAGCAGTAATTAAAGCTGCATCTTTAAACCCTGTTTCTGTATCAATCGAAAACATGACCCCAGAAGTAGCCAAATCGGAGCGCACCATCTTTTGTACCCCTACGGAAAGGGCAACATTGAAATGGTCAAAGCCTTTGATCGTACGATAGGAAATAGCGCGGTCTGTAAAGAGTGAAGCAAAACATTTATGGCAAGCTTCCAGAACAGGTTGAATACCATGAACATTGAGATAGGTTTCCTGTTGTCCCGCAAAACTTGCATCGGGTAAATCCTCAGCAGTAGCAGAAGAACGAACTGCTACATCAACGTTATAACAATACTTTTCACAAAATTCTTTAGCTTCTCCCTCAAAGCGATCACAGATAGCAGTTTCCCCCGCAGGAAGCTCACAAGATTCAGCATCAATACTATATCGCTGACATAACTCACTGTAGGCTTTGATAATTGCAGTTTCTAATTCTACAGGAAAAGGAGTATTGAGAATTAACGCCCTAGCCTGTTGTCCGCGAAACCTTAAATTAGTAAGGTCTTCCACATCTAAATCCGCAAACAGTTGGCGCAGCTTAGTTTCTAGTCCAGCCTGTTCAATAAAATAGCGATAAGCATAAGCAGTAGTAGCAAAACCTCCTGGTACATTAATTCCTTTGGGTGTTAACTGTTGGATCATTTCTCCCAAAGAAGCATTTTTACCCCCTACGAAAGAAACATCTGACATTCCCACTTCTTCAAACCAAAGGACAAAAGCGTTTTCTTTATCATGTAGGAGTTTTTTTTGGCTATCTGCTGTTGCTACCATAAATGTTAGTTCCTGATTGATTAGGTTCTGCCTTCTTGTAAGTGTTTGTTGGAGGCTGATGATTCTTTTGTAGATTAATAATTTGAGGAACTTGTGAGGAGATTGAAAACTAGAAATTTGCGATCGCTGTTTGTTTGCAAATTTCATCACTGTCTTATGAATTTACGACCTTTCTGTATTTGAATTAGATAAGTTACTTTTGTATTTTTCTATTTCTGCGATGGGCAAAAATAAAGTTTCTTCTATTTCTTGCGGCTACCAACGTAAGGCGGGACAAAAAGGGATTTAGTTCGCGATTGCCATTCGCGAACAAGATAAATTTCTCATCTTGCTCCCTTTAGCGTTAATTTCCGTTGTGTCAGGAAATTATGAGTGGGAATCTGGTTGGTTACACAACTTGGAAGGTTAGGGCGATCGGGTTTTCTTAGGCGATCGCTAAAAACCAACAAGTGTTTGACCAAATTTGGAAAGTAAAAGGAAAAGTGTGAAACTGAAAAGAGATATTTACCTGAAGAAAAATGCTCCCCCTAGTTGGCATCCCAGCAACAATAGCCAAGTTTCTGAAATCATACCGTCAAGTATTTCGGAAAGAA
>JASJDB010000304.1 GCA_030065315.1 Xenococcaceae cyanobacterium MO_167.B52
TTGGCTCTGACATTAGAAAATATGTGTATTTATCAAGATCACATCGAGCTGTTGAGGGTTTACTCAGAAGTCTTATGGTTTTTCTCCTTAAAGAGCGATCGCATCTTATTGATCATTCATGTTGTTTGTCTTTTTTGTCAATTTTTTCTTTAGCGATCACGCAGTGCCAGCCTTCGGCTGATCGCATTGAACCATTTCCCCCATATTTTCTCTCTTTTGTCAATGCGAAACTCCTAGGAGGGGAAAATCCAAAATCCCAAATCGAAAATCCCAAATCGAAATGACTCATAAAGCCCGCTGAGTCGAATCACTATTGGTGGGGGAATGGTTTCGGGGTAGCGATATGCTCGTAGGTGGATTTGACAACGACTCCCTTGATGGTGGTACTGGAAATGACCAGCTTATTGGTGTTGACATTACTGACCCTGAATCAGAATTTGGGGCTGGGGAGATTGATACCTTAACCGGTGGGGCATCTAGCGATACCTTCGTCCTTGGGGATGAGACTCGTGTTTACTACGATGACAGGGATCCTTTCTCTAGAGGTGAGTCTGACTTCGCTCTTATCACTGACTTCGATGACCGTCAGGATTTCATTCAACTCAGCGGCTCGGCAGAGCTTTATAGCTTGGACTTCTTCACTTCAGGTTCAGGAACAATTTCAGAAACAATAGATGCAGATCTTATCTTCGATCCCGGTGTCTCCGCCAGAGGAGAAGTGATGGCAATTTTGCAAGATGTTTCGACCGACCTGAGTCTTAGGGATCCTTCCTTCATCTTCGTTTAAAGAGGAGAATTTTAGCAGGACTTTGATATTTTTTCGGGCTAAAAATGGGAGAAAGCTTGGGCAGACTTTGAGTTTACCTCGAATGAAGGAAACTCTTTTCAAACCTAGTTATATTAAGAGGTTAGGTATTTTTGACCTAAAAATCTTGATATATAAAGCTCCCTCCCCCTCTTTGACCTTATTTTTTGTCAAAGTCCCATTAAGATATTTGGTCTATTGTTGGGATGAGTTTTACTACTTTTCTGCCTAGAGTGACAGAAGAGAGTTACAGCTATCCTCCACTCACAGGAGGAATGAAGACTATTTCATCACCATTATTAATTATGGTGTTGGCTTCGGCAAATTCTAAATTAACTCCAAAACGAGTAACATCACGCCATTTTTCCAGTTCTGGTTTTTCAATTAATATATAATCTAACACTTGCCCGACAGTAGTTGAAGAGGGAAAATCTAACTTTAATTCAGGGAGATTATAAGCTTCTTGATAAGCAGCAAATAATTTTATAGTTATAGAAATAGAAGAATCTGACATATAGCGTTTCTCACAGTCATAAAACACAATCCAACATGACGATTCTACAAGGTCGGTTTTCCCGACCGTAGCTCGCCGTCAATCAACAATTAACTATTAACAAAATCCCAAGTTTTTATGCCCCTCACCATTATGAAACTTGCTATAAACCTTATTACTAATCACTTAATCTTCCACGCGGTAACCAAATTCCGCTAAACGTAATCTGGATTGTCGCCATTTCGGTTCAACTTTTACAAACAATTCTAAATAAACTTTACCTGCAATCAGTTTTTGAATTTGCTGACGCGCTTCGGAACCTATTTGTTTTAGCATACTACCTTTATTGCCAATAATAATTCCTTTCTGGGATTTCCTTTCCACATTAATTGCTGCAAAAACTTTAGTAATTTTAGGTGTTTCTTCAACTCGTTCAATTGCGATCGCAACTGAATGGGGGATTTCTTGACGAGTTTGTAATAATATTTGCTCTCTAATTAATTCTGCCATAATAAATCTTTCTGGTTGATCTGTGACCAAATCAGGGGGATAGTAATAGGGACCTGGTTCTAAGTTTTCAGCTAAGATATTTGGTAAAGTTTCTGTTCCTGTTCCTGTCGTGGCGGAAAATTTTGCCACTGACCAATTTTTTCCTGGAATTAATTGTAGATAACTATCATCCAATTCTTGATAATTTTCTGGTTGTAAGTCTACTTTATTTAATCCCAAAACTACAGGAACTTGACAATGTTTTAATAGGTCTATAATAAAGCGATCGCCTTTACCAGCCACAGTAGAGCTATCAACTAAAAATAGAACTAAATCTACAGAATTAATTGCTGACTGAGCATTTTTAACTAATACTCTGCCTAGTTCATGATGGGGTTTATGAATTCCAGGAGTATCAACAAAAATAATCTGTAATTCAGAAGTAGTTAATATTCCTTGTAAGCGGTTACGAGTAGTTTGAGCTACAGGAGATGTTATGGCAATTTTTTGTCCCACCAACTTATTCATTAAAGTTGATTTACCCACATTAGGTCTGCCAATAATTGCGACAAAACCAGATTTAAAATTCTCTGGAGCAATGGGAATAGTAAATTGGGATTCATCCATCATAATTCAATAATTTACACTGCTAAAATATCTAAAACGTATTCCCCTTGGTTAACACATTCATTGGCGGATATATCAAACACTAAGCCATCAGTTTCCGCTTGAATATCAATTAACTCTGGTAATTTTTCTTCTTTATTGAAGCTTAATAATTGATATAGTAAATCGCCTTTTTTAACTGAAGTTTTTAAGGACAATCTATTTTGAATCATCCCACCGCGAGGAGCATAATAACTTTTAACAGTATCTCTTGAAACTAATTTTATTGGTTTCCTATCTAAGATAATTGAATTATTTAATACTTTTTTGTAGCATAGATAGTTTTTAATTCCAGCTATTCCTTTTTGTACTGAATTAGGATTCATAGTCATTCCAGAACCTAGTTCTAAAGTCCAAGACTCTACATCAAATACTATATCTTTACCTAGTTTTTTAAATTCTCTTTCTAATGCTAACCAGGGTTTTAAAAAAGCTTCGTCAAAAGCATCTCCATCATATTCAGTCATTAAAATACCATATTCAATCAATAAATATTGAGTGGATTCTTCCCTGGTAGCAAAACAAAATAAAAAATCTATTGCCTGATTACTAGAACTATGAATATCAATTACATAATCTGCATCCAAACATAAAGATTGCAGTTTAGCTCGATATTGTTTGCTAACTGTAACACTTTTAGGCTGTTGTAATTTAACTAATTCTTCTGACCAAGCCTGTTGAATTTTAGCTCGATAATTTTCTTGGATAATCTCTGGTTCATTATTTACTTGAGATTTAGCAAATTCTGTTAAGTCTGTACAATATTTTTCATAATCCCAAAAAATCCGATTCCAGTTTTTGCCATCATAACTATTAAATCGACCAGTAGAAAATATATGATTTCTTTGATTAGTTCCTATAGGATTACATACTGGAACTAACCAAATTTCTCCTTGGATTTGACTAGCATTTAAGGAGGAAAAAAATCTAATTAACTCTTGAATAACTGCATTACCAACAATTTCTGCACCGTGAAGATTAGACTGAATATAAACTTTTTTTCCAGGCTGTTGACCAATAAATTTATACACCTGAAGAGACAAGTTATCCCCAGAGGCTAGTTGCAGTAATTCATAAGCAGAAATAATAGGATTCATAAAACCTCTCCCACGTGAGTTAGATAATACCCTTTAAAAGTTAATTATCTGTTTAATAACTCCCTGTAACAAGAATAAGAATTATTGGAATCCCCTAACTCCCTCCAATTAATTTAAAGCTTCTGCTGTATCAGGAGAATTTGCTAACTCCGCTAATCTTTCTTGCTGATCTTGAGAGATGCAAGATTGAATTATTTCCTCAATATCTCCCTCTAATAAACCAGCCAGAGTAAAATTTTGTCCTAATCTGTGATCGGTGACACGGTTGTCTTTATAGTTGTAGGTGCGAATTTTTTCTGATCTGGCTCCTGTTCCTACTTGAGATCGCCTCATCGAAGTCACTGCTTCTTGTTGTTCTGCTAGTTTGATTTCATACAATTTAGCTCGCAAAATTTGCATTGCCCGTTCTCTGTTTTGTAGCTGCGATCTCTCCTCGGTACAGAAAATCCTAATTCCAGTGGGTTTGTGAATTAAATCCACCGCTGTTTCTACTTTATTGACGTTTTGTCCCCCAGCCCCACCAGAACGAGCAGTTTTCATCTCGATTTCAGTAGGATCGATTTTAACTTCCACATCATCAACTTCTGGCATAATTGCTACCGTAGCCGTAGAAGTATGTACTCTTCCTCCAGCCTCGGTGACAGGAACTCTCTGTACGCGGTGTACTCCTGCTTCAAATTTCAGCTTACTATAAACTGAATCCCCTTGAATTTCTAATATAGCTTCTTTAAAACCACCCATATCAGCCAGAGACTCACTGACTAGCTTAACTGTCCATTTCTGACTTTCGGCGTAACGTGAGTACATTCGGACTAAATCTCCAGCCCAAATACTAGCTTCATCTCCTCCTGTCCCAGCCCGAATCTCCAACATGATATTCTTATCATCATTGGGGTCTTTCGGTAACAACAATATTTTGAGCTTGTCTTCTAGGTTCGCAACTTCTTCGGTTAACTCTTCTACTTCCATAGCAGCCATTTCCTTCATTTCTGGCTCGCTATTGGATTCTTTATAGATTTCTTTGGCTTCGGCTAATTGTTCTGTCGCTTCTTGCCATTTTTCATAAGTAAGTACGGTTTCTTCTAAAGAAGAGCGAGCTTTTGCCACTTTTTGTAACTCATCTGGATTGGTAACAATATCGGGGTCTGCTAAACGACGAGTCAATTCTTGATAGGTTTGCTCTACTGATTTTAGTTTATCTAGTAAATAACTTTCTGCCATGATCTCAAATTCCTAAGTAACCAATATAAAAATATAGCGAACCCAGCAGTTGATTTTACTTAACTGCTGGGCTTATAAAATTATTTAGTGAGTTATTTTTCTTTATCAGAATCAGTGGTATTAGCAGTAGAATCGAGCATCCCGTATTTACGTAAAAAGCGATCAACTCGTCCTTCTGTATCAATGATTTTTTGAGTACCAGTATAAAAAGGATGATTTCCTGACCAAACATCAACGTGAATTTCTGGCTGTGTAGAACCAACGATCATCACAACTTGACCGTTACAAATAACTTTGGCTTCAGGATACCAGGTAGGATGGATATCGGCTTTGGGCATAATAATTCTTCCTTTTAGATTTAATTTTAGCGTTTGGAGAATTGAGGAGCTTTACGAGCTTTATGTAAGCCGTATTTTTTCCGCTCTTTACAACGGGGGTCACGAGTTAGGTACCCTTCGGTTTTAAGAGGTTGACGATTGTTGGGGTCTTGTTGGCATAAAGCTCTAGCTACACCTAGTTTAACCGCATCTGCTTGACCTGTTAAGCCCCCGCCATGAGCATTGACTAAAATATCATACTCGTTTTCAAATCCTAAAGTTTCGAGGGGAGCTTTCAGAGATTGGATATAGTTGGGAATTCGGTTAAAGTAGTCTCTACCTGGCTTGCCGTTAACGATAACGTTACCTTCTCCTGGTACCAGACGCACTCTTGCGATCGCGGATTTGCGACGACCTGTACCCCAATATACTACTCGATCTTGATTTTCTGTTCCTTCCATTAGTTAGCTCCTGCGGGAATTGTATTAATTGTTAGTGTTTCTGGTTGTTGTGCTGCGTGGGGATGTTCTGAGCCTGCATAGACTTTGAGTTTAGTGAATAGTTTGCGTCCTAAAGAATTTTTAGGTAACATCCCTTTCACTGCTTTCTCGATAATTCTTTCGGGAATACGGGCTTGAAGTTGATTGAAAGTTTCCATTTTCATCCCCCCTGGTCTTCCAGAATGGCGACGATAAAGCTTTTGTTGCCCTTTTCTGCCTGTAACTACTACTTTTTCAGCGTTGACAACAATTACAAAGTCTCCTGTATCCATATGGGGAGTATAGGTTGGTTTGTTTTTACCACGCAGAATCATGGCAATTTCTGTCGCCAGACGACCCAAACGCTGGTCGGCTGCATCTATAACATACCATTTTGGCTCTAGGGTATCTTGGGTTGGTAAGGGAGTTTTGGTCATCATATGCTTGTGTTTGGTAATTAGTTTTTTTGTATATTAGAGATAATATTAGGGAGCTAAAACATAGGTAGGTTGGGTATCAAACCAAACTTGTTTGGGGAAAGGAAATAGGGGATAACCCACTCTTAATAAGCATAATCCTTTAGCTGGGGCAGAGTATTTAACGTCTTCTCGTCGTTGATTTTGCCATATTTCAGTAAAGCTTTCGATGCTTCTTTTGCCGATCCCTACCTCAATGAGCATTCCTACTAATAGGCGCACCATCCCATACAAAAATCCATCAGCTTGTATTTCCAAATGGAGAAAATAATCTTGACGATAACATCTGGCTTCTTGGACATTTACCCAAGAATGCTTTCTCCCTGAACCAGCCCTTCTAAAAGCTGCTAAATTATGCTTGCCAATTAAAGGAGTTAAAGCGGACTGAATTGAAAGTTCGTTTAAGGGATTGTGATAGTAGTGCCAAGCTATAGACTTAACAAATAGATTGGGAATTTTGCCTGTGTATATGGTGTAACGATAGCGTCGCCAGACTGCACTAAAGCAAGCGTGCCAATCAACTGGAACTTCAGCAGAAGCCCTAATTAAGATGTCTTCTGGCAATCTCGAATTTAGAACCTTACTCCACTTGTGGGGTGGAATAGAACCTGAGTAGGCAAAATGAGCTACTTGTGCTGCTGCATGAACTCCTGCATCAGTCCTCCCAGCACCATAAATGGTTACAGGATGACCCACCACAGATGCGATTGCATCTTCAATTACCCCTTGTACAGTTCTGCCTTTTGGTTGTCTTTGCCAACCATTGTAGTCAGTTCCCAGATATTGAATCACTAGAGCAACTCTAGGAATATTAGGGGGCTGTAGTTGATCGCAGTTCAAATTAGACATCATCCCGCAGCAGATTTGCCTAAATTAGTTCAATAATCGCCATTTCTGCGTTGTCTCCTCGACGACGCTTAGTTCTAACGATACGAGTATAACCACCTTGACGATCACCATAGCGATCACCCACAGCTTGGAATAACTCATTAACTAATTTTTTGTCATAGAGATAACCTAAAGCTCTCCTTCTGGCAGCCAGGGAGCCATCTTTAGCAAGAGTAATCATTCTCTCTACTTCGCTTCTTACTGCCTTAGCACGGGTTTTGGTGGTAGTAATTTGACCATGACGAATAACCTGAGTTGCTAAAGATCGCAACAACGCTTTTCTTTGGTCCGCTGGTAGCCCCAGCTTTGGTACTTTACATCGATGACGCATAACTGTTAATTGACTACAAGTTTATGTAATTAGCTTTTACCTGATTTTTCTTGGGGTAAGGTAATTCCCAAACGTTTTTGCAACGCTTCTATCACTTCATCAGCAGATTTCTGACCGAAGTTTTTGATTTCCAAGAGGTCTTCTTGAGTGTAATCTAGTAAGTCAGAAACTGAGTTGATCTGAGCCCTTTTAAGACAGTTGTAGGCTCTGACGGATAGTTGTAACTCTTCAATGGGAATTTGACTGGTTGGGTCTTCCTCATCTGGATACTCAGGAGGAATTGGCTCTAAGGTCAAGTCTTTGAGAGGATTAAATAAATCTACTACAATTCCTGCTGCTTGGGATAGAGCTTCTTCTGGTTTGATACTGCCATTAGTCCAGATTTCCATAATCAACCTTTCTCGAATTGTTGAGCCGTCAATGCGGGCATCTTCAACACTGTAGTTGACTTTGGTTACAGGCATAAAAACAGCATCTATCTGTAAAAAGTCTAAAGAACTTCCGTCTTCTTTGCCTCTTTCAACTGCTCGATAACCTTTACCCTTCTCAATCCTAAATTCAACTTCTAGAGATGCTCCATCCGCCAGAGTTGCTATATACTGGTTCGGATCGATTATTTCTATTTCCGAAGGCAGACTGAATTGAGCAGCAGTGACTGTTCCTCCTCCATTGGCAATTAAACGACCAATCTGAGGCTGATTACTATAGCTTTTGAGGACTATCTCTTTCATATTGAGGATGATTTCTAAAACATCCTCTCTAACTCCTTCAATAGTGGCAAATTCATGGGTTGCGAAGCCGAATTTGTGTTCTTGCTTGCTTTCATCTTTTGCCATACCTCCACCAATACGAATTGCTGTTACCGCAGCACCTTCAAGATTCGATAATAGAACTCGGCGTAAAGAATTTCCTATAGTTATTCCTTGACCACGTTCGAGAGGTTCTAAGACAAACTTACTATATTGATGCTGGTTTTTTTG
>JASJDB010000305.1 GCA_030065315.1 Xenococcaceae cyanobacterium MO_167.B52
ATTCTCAAACATAAAACTGTAGATTTTTTTGTTGACCAATTCCCCAAAATTGTAGAACAACCCAAAATACATCCCATAGGTTACTATCTCCAAAAAGGGTTTCTGTTTGCTTTTGTTCTTGAAGTATGGTTTCAGTTTGCACTGAATCTAACAAAGCAGCCTTTTGAAGATAGTAACCTATGGGATGTATTTTGGGTTGTTCTAAAATTTTGGGGAATTGGTCAACAAAAAAATCTACAGTTTTATGTTTGAGAATTCCTAGAGTCACCAAAATTGTTCCGAACTTAAATTGACCGTATTTAGATTGAATCTCTAAAGCTGTGTTAACTTGAGCTTCTGAGATTAATCCAGCCTCCTCCAAAATTTTGCCAAGGGGTTTAATGGCTACATTGTCCATGTTGCAATTGAATTAACATTTTGTTATTTATCTTACAATTGTTGTGGAATAAAGCAAGATATTTGGTAAAAAATGCTACCAAATTAATTAACATTGTCCACAAGAAATAACAAAATGTCACCTTGTATATTACATTCTTATAGTATTAGCTACCGCCAACTATTTATTCATTATGATAGAATGCTAATTCTAGTATTTTTGTGGTTACAGCTATACTTTCTTCGTACAATACCTCTCTACCCCAACGCTGTAGCTGCTGTGCTAGTAAATCTTCAGTTTTTTGGTCAAACAAAGGTGCTACCTGCTGAATATAACAAGACTGAGCTCCTCCTCCTGCTTCCATCCGCATACAACCAGTGGTGCTAGAACACAAAACAGTACAGCAATCTGCATCAAGATTAGTAGAAGTTAAGCGCAAACTGATTAAATCTCCTGGAATTTCTCCCCAGTCCGCTGTAGGAATGGCTGCTAATTCAGCACTAATATCTTGATTGTTAGAGTCAGTGAATTTAACCCGACAAATATCATAATCCCCTCCTTCTTTTTCGTAAGCAGTGGGAGTCCAGTTTAAACGGGAAGCGAGCCATCCTAAGAACATTAAAGCTTGGGATTGATTGCCTTTTTCATAGTCGATGGTTACTTTATCTACTTCATAAACACAAGAACGTCTTTCAGGGGGATCAAAAGCTTCGGCGGATAATTCTTGCCAGGGTGCAAGTCTGCGCCAATTTAGATCGGCTAGAATCACTCCTTGCTGAATCATTTGACCTACACAAACCAAGTCAGATTCAGGATTAGTAAAACTACTGGAGTCAAAAATGATGCTGTCGCAATAGCTGACTAAACGTTTAAATAAGGGATTGTCTGGAACAGGAGTTGCTTTCCACCAAACGAATTTAGGTAAATCCCCTATGGTGAGTTCGGCAATAATGCCACCGATTCTTTCTAGAGCTTCTGCGGTACCACTAAGGGTAATATATTCGCAACAAATCAAATTACCTTTGTCTTTTTTATTAACAGGACAATAGGCAGATACTTGGGCTTTAACCCCTTCATCTTGTCCCAGACTCGGTACTAAGGCAATGACACGACAGGGATTAGCAGATGCAATCGCGTCTGCTACTGCTCCTTGGGAGTCAGGAGAGTATTGAATTGCAGGGGTTTTATTTTCTGTATTAATACTATCGGCTTCTTTAGCTTCAGCAAATTTCTCTTGAAGTTTAGTAATTAATTCCCCACTAACTTTACCTGTGACTTCCATGCCATAAGCTTTTTGTGCTGCGGAAATAGCTGCTTCGTTTCTGGGGCCAGCGATCCCATCAATGGGGCCAGTATAAAATCCTAATGCTGCTAGAAGTTGTTGTGTCCCATCAGGTTCATACACAATGAGGCTAAAAGTTGTGGCACGAGAAGCTGCTGACCCCTCTTCATCACCACTGACGGAGTGCCAGAGAGATCGCAATTCCGCCTCAATTTCTTCTATAGATACGTCTTTTGGAGTTTGGAGGGAAACAATAGGGGATGATTTTGTTGTTACCATGATGTTTAGTGGTTAGTTGTTAGTGGTTAGTTGTTACTCAATTGCCCTTAACTAAATAAATGACAAATGTTGAATGATTAAAGTCGTCGCCAACGTCTGCCTTCTCTCTCAAGTAAAAATTCTGCTTCTGTAGGCTGCCAAGTACCTGCTTCGTATTGAGGAATTGAGTTTGGATCGCTGGGAGATTCCCAAGCATTCAGTACGGGAGTGACAACTTGCCAAGCTGCTTCTACTTCATCAGCGCGAGTGAATAGAGTTTGATCCCCCAACATACAATCTAGTAATAAACGATGGTAAGCGTCGGCAGTTGCCATACCAAAAGAAGAACCATAACTAAAGTCCATGTTTACAGTGCGAGTACGTAAATCGGGACCAGGCATTTTTGCTTCAAAATTGAGAGATATACCCTCATTGGGTTGAATCCGCATGGTTAGGATATTGGGGTTAGTTTGTTGGGCTGCGGATTTAAAGATTAGTAAGGGGACTTCTTTAAAATGAATGGAAATTTCAGTAACCTTTTTGGGCATTCGTTTGCCAGTGCGGAGATAAAAAGGTACCCCTTTCCATCGCCAATTATCGATCATTAATTTCATCGCTACAAAGGTCGGGGTGGTAGATTCGGGATTTACTCCCTCTTCTTCCCGATAACCTTTTACGGGCTTGCCTTTCATCCAACCTGCACTATATTGTCCTCTGATAGCGGATTTTTCTAAGTTATTAGCATCTGCAATATGAGTCGCTTGTAATACTTTAGTTTTTTCACTGCGAATACTATCTGCATCCAGAGCATTGGGGGCTTCCATAGCGGTAATAGCAAATAGCTGCATTAAGTGATTTTGCAGCATATCCCGTAAGGCGCCAGAGGTTTCATAATAACCTGCTCTTTCTTCTACTCCCACAGTTTCAGCGACTGTAATTTGGACATGATCGACAAATTGTCGATTCCATAGAGGTTCAAAAATAGCATTACCAAAGCGAAACACTAAAATATTTTGGACGGTTTCTTTACCAAGATAATGATCAATGCGATATACTTGCTGTTCTTGGCAAACTTTTTGTACAACACGGTTAAGAGATTTAGCAGAACTTAAATCTTTGCCAAAAGGTTTTTCAATTACGATGCGGTGCTTGATGGGATCTGCTAACATCCCTGCTGCTCCTAGTTGTTTCAGGGCTGGCTTGAAGAAACGAGGAGATACGGAGAGATAAAAGACTCTATTGCCTCTTGTTCCCCTTCTACCATCTAATTCTGCTAAAAATGCTTTTAATTTCTCATAACTTTCTGGTTGATCCATGTTTCCAGAATGATAGAACAAACCTTCTTGAAAGTCTTTCCATAGTTCTTCTGAACCAATACCATCGCTAAATTCTTCAATACCATCTTTAAGATGTTGGCGGAAATATTCATGGCTCCAATCACGACGCGCTACCCCTACTATAGTTATTTCAGGAGGAAGTCGGCGTTCTTTTTTGAGTTGATAAATAGCAGGAATTAATTTTCTTTGGGTCAAATCTCCTGATGCCCCAAAGATGACCAGAATGGAGGGGTCAGCAGTTCTTTCTTGTTGTAAGCCGACTCTTAGGGGATTTTCTAATATTGCAGGCATATTTCAGTTATCAGTTATCAGTTATCAGTTATCAGTTATCAGTTATCATTAAATGCTCAATGTTAACTGATAAATGCTCAATGTTAAATGTTTAAACTGTGGCTAGTTGTTTAACTTTTGTTTCGAGGGATGCCATTAATGACTCAAAAGGTTTGATGAATTTGTCGATTCCTTCTTCAAGTAATTCGTTCATTACTTGATCAATATCAATGGCAACCTCATCATCTTTGAGACTATCAATAATTTGATAAGCTGCATCAACGTTGCTTTCAATACGGTTAGCAGGATCACAGTGATCCGCACAGGCTTCGATAGTATTGGGAGGTAAGGTGTTAACTGTATTTGCTCCTACTAGCTGATCTACATACATCACATCGCTGTATTCAGGGTTTTTCGTGCTAGTAGATGCCCATAACAAGCGTTGTACTCTTGCGCCTTTTTCTGCTAAAGCTTTCCAGCGATCGCCAAAAAAGATTTCTTTGTATTTTTGATAGGCAATTTTAGCATTTGCGATCGCAATTTTCCCTTTAATTTCTTGTAGTTTTTCAATGTTTCCTCCTGCTGCCATCTTGCTATCCAGACGTTGATCCACATTGGTATCAATGCGACTGAGGAAGAAACTAGCAACGGAGGCAATTTTACTGACATCTCCTCCTGCTGCTGAGAGTTTTTCTAACCCCCGAATGTAAGCCCAAGCAGTTTCGACATAGCTTGCTACAGAGAAGAGCAAGGTAACATTAACATTAATTCCTGCTGCAATAGTTGCTTCTACTGCGGGTAATCCTTCAGCAGTACCAGGAATTTTAATCATGACATTGGGGCGATCTATTGCCTCATAATAACGACGAGCTTCAGAAATAGTAGTCTCCGTATCTTTGGCAATATTGGGAGGAACTTCGATACTTACGTAACCATCTAACCCCTGAGTTTTTTCATAGACGGGTAAGAAAATATCGCAAGCATTACGAATATCAGTAAATACCAAACTTTCATATATTTCTCCCACAGACTTCCCAGCTTTAATTCCTGCTTCGATATCTGTATCGTAAATCTTATTTCCAGCGATCGCTTTTTCAAAGATTGCAGGATTAGAAGTGATCCCGACAATACCTCTACTTTCGATTAATTCTTTCAGTTCTCCAGACTCGATAATATCTCGACTGAGATTATCCATCCAGATACTTTGTCCATAAGTATTTTCAATTTCAAAAATTGGTTTTGCTACTACCATTTTTAGTCACTCCTACCTATACTGTGTTTACTTTTTGGGATTAAAACTTTTCCTTTGGACAAATACCCCACCCAATAAAGAGTAAATGCCATTGCCCTCTACATGGTGACTGGCTGATTTTCTGACTCTCTTCTGAGCCAATCTCGGATAAAAGACTCTACTAACCCCACATCTTTGCTACTACCGATAATTAAAGGTGTACGGGCGTGCAGCTTATCTGGGATAAAATCTAATAACCGTTGGGTGCCAGTACTGGCTTTTCCTCCAGCTTCTTCAATAAGCATTGCCAAAGGTGCGGACTCATAAAGTAGGCGTAATTTACCGTCAGGGTTACTAGTTGTACCAGGATAGAGAAATACACCACCTTGAAACAAAATGCGATGAATATCTCCCACTAACGCCCCACTATAACGAGCCGTATAGCCTTCATGACGGTGAACATAACGAATATATTCCCGAATAGACTCATCCCATTGCCAGTAATTTCCTTCATTAACGCTATAAACTGGACCATGAGCAGGAATTGTAATATTTTCTTCCGCTAAAATAAATTCTCCTAAACTCGGATCAAGAATAAAGGAATGAACTCCCTTTCCTAGGGAATAAACTAAAACTGTAGAAGGACCATAAAGAATATAACCTGCTGCAATTTGTTGATCTCCCCCTTGTAACAAGTCTTTGGCTTCTTCGTCCAAATCTTCTCCTTGCTGTTGACGCAAAGAAAAAATCGAACCCACATTGAGATTGATATCCACGTTAGAAGAGCCGTCTATTGGGTCATAAAGTAGGGTGTAGCGTCCAACAGGACAATTTTCTGGGATATAATAAGGTTTTTCCATCTCTTCTGAAGCCAAGCGACAAATTAAACCACTTTGCTTAAAAACGGAAATAAAAACATCGTTGGCATAAATATCCATCTTTTTGACGGATTCTCCTTGAACATTAGTTTCTCCCGTAAACCCTAATGCTCCAGCCATTAATCCCGCGCGGGAAAGACGACGGGATATTAGTTTAGCTGCTAGAGCAATACGATTCATAATCGCACTAATATCCTGTGCCTCAGGGGTAAAACTAGAAAACTGTTGCAAGACATGACGGGATAAAGTAGTGCAGTCTCGATCCAAACTATGTTCTGGGATAACTGGTTGTTCTAGATGCTGCATAAGTGTAATCCCTCTTGAAAAGAGACTTTAATCGAAGAAAAGTAAAGATAGAGAATTGATCAAAAAAATTATGCTTAATTTTTCTTCTCTAGTGATCTATCTTAGGAAGGGATTTTGAGAGAAGACATCAAGCTTAAGATCGGCTTTAGGATGTGATTATATTTGTGTAACAAGTAATACTAAATTTGAATTTGCAGGTAATAATCCATTCCCTTCGGGAGAGGAAACAGTCAACAGACAACGAGCAACAGTGGAGTTTTTTCGCGAGAATCTTAAGCTGCTTTATGAGTTTTGTTTCGTTTGATACTCTGTTATGAGTGCCACAATTGCAACAGTTCCGTAGAGTGTTTGTACACTTACACAGGCATATATCAGGGAGTAGGCTATCGCTATGAGTATTTTGTCTGTCTTGATCATAATTGGTCTTCTATAATAATGCCTGAAATTAAATCTACAAATAATGCGGTGATCGTTCACCATACAACCATACAACAATTACTCTACTCCAACTTAGTTGAAATTACTCATACTTTATAAAGGCTTAATCTAAGTTGTAGGATTAATTTACAAAATTTTGATTTTTCATGTTGTCCTATACCCACCAGTCAATAATTTCTTCATTATTAGAACTGGCAAAAATATTTTGTGATCTGGGAAGAGATTATTTTTGTTTGAATTTTTGCCAATTTGCCAATTGAATATAGTAAGAACTGAGCAAATTTTTGACAGGTTATATTAAGCCTGCTTACCAAAGTATACTTTTAGTTTAAAGCGTAGAATTAGCTTAAACCTTTCTGAATTATAAATTCTGCATTCTAAATTCTCACAAATTTAAAGTGTTGTATCTAAACAGGATTTAGTATTATTTTCTATTCTTTAGACTTTAAATTTTGATTAATTTCGGCTCAGAAATTTTGCATTTCTTCTCCAAAAAGATTTAAAATTTTCTTACAGTTGCAATTGCTCTATGTTCACAATAGTAACCCGTTTAGCGGATAAACACTATGAATAATCCCAATCAACCTCCTAGAAACGAAATTGATGTAGATGCAGGAACTTTACTCTTAATAGTCTCCGCTTTAATTCTAGTTCCTCTACTATTTACTGGCTTTTTTTCCCATTGATTGATACTAGAGTTGTTGGAAAATACCTACTATCCACTACCCACTAACCACGAGCTAATAACTCATAATTTTCTAACACAACTTTTTTCTACAGCTAAATAAACCATTTGGGAGAGGTAAGCAAAAACAAATCACTATTACCAAGTACTTCTATACTATCTGGTAATCTCAAGCCCACAATACCAGCTTTTTTGATAATTATCTGATTTCTAATACTCCCCCAGACTAGCATCTCTGCCCAGTTTCCTAAGTCTGGCTGATGACCAACCAAAGCTAAGTTATTTAAGGAATTATTATTGCGTCTTTCTTGCAACCAGTGTAACCATTCTTGTATCTTACCTCCAGGCTTTAAAGAGGTAAAAGGTTCTAAATTAGAGGATAAATCTGCTTCTAAAAGAATCTCTGCGGTTTGGAAAGCTCTCACTAAAGGACTACTTAAAATTAAATCAAATTCTAGTCCTATTGATCGCAATTTTCGCGCTACTTCTTGAGTTTTACTAATGCCTTTTGTTACCAGAGGACGCTCATCATCATTAGTATAAGTGCCTCTTACTGCTGCTATGCCATGACGAATTAAATATAATTCCATATTTATTACTTATTTGGATTGTTTCCAGATTTTCTCAAACTCTTCCAAATTAAAACTATCTAACCCAATTAATTGCAAATTTGCTTTGCGTCCCTGTTCTGAATTATAGGTTAGAGTGAGCAGTAAATATTGAGGTGGTTTATAGGGCAAGTGTTCTGACCACTCAATCGCTACGATTCCTGGGGGTTTTTCTAATCCTTCCCAATAGATTTCTGGATATAAAGAGGATACACTTTCTGGAGATAAGCGGTATAAGTCCAAATGGTATAGGGGTACAGCAACTTCAGTATATTCGTTAATTACTGTAAAAGTAGGACTAGATATCGGTTCCGAGATTCCCAAACTTTTGCCTAAACCTTGAATTAGAGTAGTTTTACCAGCACCGATTTCTCCTTGTAACAGAATAACTGTACCTGGGGAAAGATATTGACCTAATAGATAGCCTAATTTTTGAGTAGCACTAGTATCACGGAGCAATAGATTGAGTAACTTAAGAGCCATCTTATACCCCATCCACTTAGAAAACTATAGTTTTATTTTTAATCACTATTCCCTATTCCCTTATGCGTAGCAGTATCCTTTAGGGCGAACAGATAGCTAAAAACTACTGGTTTCAAACTAGATGCGGTTTA
>JASJDB010000306.1 GCA_030065315.1 Xenococcaceae cyanobacterium MO_167.B52
TCAACGAAATCTCGACTTTTGAGAACTCCCGTAATCCCAGATGGGGACTGGATTCTGAATACTGAATCGGTGTTCTAGATTAGTCTCTTTACCTAGATAGATAAGTCTATGGGGATTTTTAACCATGTCGTAAGCATGAACTATTAATTTACCTTTATCGTCATAAGCTGGTTTTTCAAGGTTTTTAATCGCGAATACTTCATTGATTCTCAACCCATAAACAATCTGCATACTAAACACCCATAACCAAGCTTTGCGAGTATCTAGGTCACATTGTTTGTTAAGCTCTATGGTTACTCCTAAAACGCGATCGCGCCATTCCATAAATTCTTCTAAAGTGATAGTTTGAAGTTCCCTAAATTCAGTTTGCTTAGAGTCTATTTTTTTGAGTTGTTTATAAATACTGTCATAACCATTTTTTCTAACTAACCCTCTATAAGCTGACATAGCATCTTTATAGCTTTTACTGCCTTGCTGCCAACGGTCAAGGGTAGTCAAAATATCTTTTAGATTGATTACTTTATCTTGTGGTAAATGCTTGTAATATTCGTTATACGTTCTATTCCAGCTTTGCTCGTGGCTAGGGTGTCCTTTAAGCCGTTTATTACCACGTCTATCTCTACGCTTCCAAAAATCATCCTCAACTATTGCGATCACGCAGTGGCAGGCTTTGCCTGATCGCATCTCTGAAAGTCAGTAAGTCATTCTCAATTTTCCCTACTTCCTTAATTTCTCTGTCGTACCATTCCCAGAATTCAGACTCACTGGTAAACGTTTTGAGAGCTTCAGATACTTTATGAGCTTTACTTAGTGCTGATACCATACCATCTAGGGTAAAGGTACACCCACAAGAATATTCACCGCGTTTACTACCTACTGTAAACTTAAAGTAAATATTACCTTTTTTACGAATCATAGAAACACCTTTAGGGGTTTGTTTCTGATAACGCTTAAAATCAGCTAGTAGTGTTTCATATCCAATTGGATAATTGTTCTCCATTTTTTCTCCAAAATTGCTGTATTGCTTATTGGAGAAAGCTTTTAGAGAATGTAGTTACTTATGTTTTGATAGAGGTTCTTGGTTCGAGTCCCAGGCGACCCATAAAAACTAAAACAGCTTAGTTCTGGGACTTTCATCCAGCACAAAACGTCTAAAAGCCTCACAAAAGTAATACTTACGCTCAAATTTCGCTCACTTCTCTATTATTCCCACACACTTAAACGGGTAGTAAATGGGGTTTATCAAATCTTCATGAGTGAGAAAAGCTTTATCCTTACATTAAAAGAGTATTTTTGTCAACTTCTTAGCTCAAAGTTTTTTATGGGGCAGATAAAAAAAGTCTCGTATGTTACGAGACTTGAGTAAATTTGTCAAATCAAAGAATCACTCTGTTTGTCTCACTCAATTCATACAGACGTTAGTTTATTGTTAATTCTCCGTCTCACTCTGATTAAGTTCTCTGACTTAAGGATATGTGCTACTTGTTGTTTTAGTTAAAAAAATCAATTCATAATAAAAATCCATAGTTTATTTACTTCTCCATTTCTTCCCGATTCTCCTTTTTAATACGAACAAGTTAACAAACGGGAGAACAACAGCAATGAAATTACGTTTTTTAGGTCAATCTTATACTGCATCTTTTAATCAAATTCAAACTGAACCAAGTGAACAGAATGGTCGCTTTCTCGGACAAAAATACACTATAAACCGTCCCTTCAAAACCAATAAATCTCAATTAGGCTTGAGAAAATATCGTGGTATTGCTTATAGTGGTTAATTTTAAAGCTATTGATTCCTTCAATTAATACGAGTCTTATTATCAGGCTGGTTTTTTATAATTTTGTTTCCAAGGATGACGCTTATTAGTCATTTAGGTTAATAACTCTCTTTTGTCACTTTCGGAGACTGCAATCGCTAAAACCCTTACATTGAGGGAAGTTGACAGAATCTGCTAGAATTTTAATTATTATTAGAAAATAAGAGCGCGATCATAGTCTAGACAAGAGTTTCATAATTTAGAAATTGCAGGGTTTTTCCCAGACTGACAAAAGAGAGATAAGTAGTTGTGCAACACGGCGAGCCTTACGGCAGTCGCTTGCGCGTGTAGAGATGCTCCCTAGCCGGGAGCCTCTCTTATGCGAAGCGGTATTCTTTAGGACGCCGTCAAAATTAATTACATAGTTGGGAGAGGGAACAGGCAATAGCCCTAATCCTAAAGGATATATGCCCTAAAGGATTCCCTACGGTCTCGCAGCGGTATCCCCTTGCGGGACACCTTCGGATAAGGATTCGCTTCGTCCTAAAGGATCCCTAAAGGGTACACCTGCGGATAACACCTGCGGATAAGACCATCGGGAATCCTTTAGGGCATCGCAATAGGCAATAGAAGGGTATCTAATGTGTAAATAATTATGCTTAGGTACTTAGTTTACCCCAGTTGCAATTAATGTGACTGGGTTTTTAGTTATAGGTGATAACCGTCAGCAAATATTAAGGATTTCCGTATTTCGGCTGACGAATTCCAATCCGTTTTTTGTTTATACTAATAGTGTTAAATAAATCGTTCATCTCTTGAGAAAAGACGATTTTCGAGAGACGGAAGTAAGGTAAATAACCTGAAGGAACGCGCCCCATAATTCACTACAGCAATTGGAGGCGAATCCATGAAACTTATTTATCGCGCTACTGCTTACGAATATAATCCACCTGTTGTTAACACAGTTGAAGGTAATGTTGGTGGCAAATTTCGAGGATTGGACTGGCGTTTTCATAACCTCAAACAACGACCCGTATTACAACCACCTGTTAATCTAACCTATCGTGGTGTAACTTATGCCAATCGCCCTACAGCTACTGCCGAAGGAACAGAACAAAACATTCAAGAAAAAGCTCGTTGGCTAATGTTAAATCAAGAAAAAGTCGCCAAAAATCGTAATGATTCGATGTTACTTCGTTCCGCTCATGAAGTAGGTCTAGTTTAGATTTCTATCAGCTAAAAAGAAAAAATAAATGGTAGTTAATCTAGATTAATCAAATTTCCCAGTTGCTTCCATGAAAGGGACTGGGTTTTTTTGAAATACGCAGGTAATAAAATTATTATTTTAAACTCATTAACCTTAGTATCTTCTCATAATTACTAGTTATCCTATATACAATCTGACAATAATCAAATTATCTTACTTTAAGTCGGGGAGAATCATAGCAGCAATTCTTAAGCAAATCTGAAGTCTGAGAAATTTATTGCTGTATATGACAATTTTCCAGTTTTCTTAAAAAACATTAAAACTACTAGACATAACTGCTAGATTGTGAATGTAACTCAATTTGAGTAGATTACGGAGGATAAACATCATGACAATTGTACTTATTAGCGTTTTATTATTAGGTTGGTTGTTAGCTTCTACTATTGGCACTTATGCTTACTTTGCCAACGAGCCCAACTCCAAATAAATTCAAGACTCGTTGGCAATATTTTTAAGAAGTACAGCTAGAGCTAATTATTAGATAACTTGATCCTAGTTCTAGCTTTACCTCTAACATGGATCGAGAAGACTTACGCCCTAGAAGAATTCTTATGTCATATCAAGCATTGGCAACGGATTACGATGGCACTATAGCAACAGAAGGCAAAGTTAAACAGACTACTATAACAGCCTTAAAACGTTGGCAGGAAACAGGACGCAAGTTAATCATGGTAAGCTTAGACGCACTAAAGTTTCTTGGCTGCATCTGTTTCCACAAGGCTTTTACAGCTCTAATAATGCAATGTAAATGCGTCTAAGCTTAATCTGCTTAATACTATTAAACATAGGCTGGATAAACTCTGCACCGTTATACATTGGAATACAGAGACTGACCAGTGGAAATTGAGCCATAATTTTAACTATCTAACTTTTTTTTGCCATTAGCAAAACCCGCGCTCCATTACGCTCATCTCTTTGTTCCAAGATATCTACTTGCCCAAATCCAGATTCTTTCAATAATGAAACAATATCATCTAACTTTAACCATTTAGAAAATTCATACATACCTGAAAAAACATCTGCATATCCTTTCTCGCGATATTTTTTGTAATGATATTTTTTGCCGTTCACTTCATATATTTCTGTAGCTTGTTCATCTAGTGCATAATGGGTATCTAACATTATGCCTACACGAATATATTCACCCAATTCAAGTATATGTTTTACAGGATTTTGCAAGTGGTACAAAACACCAACATGGTGAATGATATCGGCTGATAATAAATCAATATGGTTAGTTGTATACTCTTCAATATTGAATTTAAAGATATTGGGATGATATCCAAAAAAAGAACAGCGAATAATAGCTTTCACAACATTTTCGATACGAGAATCAAATGCTGTTACTTGTTTGGCATATTGAGCTAGACCAATTGTATGAATCCCTTCAAAACAACCAATTTCTAAAATATGCTTATCTGCTAAATTAAAATATTCATTCATCAACAATATTCTTCTGTCAGGAATGATTTGTGGTTTATCCCGTTTCCCCTGCCACGCGATATTGCCAAATCTTCTGCCGTTATTATCGACAACAAAGCAGTTCCATTTCAAAATATTGTTTAATTCTTCTAAATCTTCATCCCTTAAAAAATCTACAAACTGTATTTTATTTCTGTACTCATTAAAACCTTTGAATGGTAAATCATTATTGGTCATGAAAATTCTCCTTGGTTTGACAGTTCTACAATCAATTATCTGATTTAATTAGTTGATTTAAGACTCAGAAAGTAATCACATATCTCTCTCACGGCTCCTTGTCCTCCACTTAGTTGGGTGATATATATTGCCAAAGTTTTAGTTTTAGGCATGGCATCAGTTACACTGAGGGGGCAACCAACAGCTTTAAGTATGGGAATATCATTTACATCGTCCCCCATATATGCAACTTGTGTTAGAGATATATTGAGCTGCTGACAGATATTTTCTAATACTGATAATTTATTTTCTGCTCCAATAAAAACTTGATTAATTCCTAATTTTTTGGCTCTATGGATCACGGATGATGATGAGCTAGCTGTAATAATAGCCACATCTATTCCTGCTTGCATGATTAACTTTAGTCCTTGCCCATCCTTAACGTTAAATTTCTTTAACTCTTCTCCTGTATCTGTATAGTAAAGACCACCTTCTGTAAGTACACCATCAACATCAAGCGCTAAAAGTTTAATCTGAGATAGGCGCGATCGCAATTCTGATACAGATATTTTCATGAGTGTAAATCAACTAAGCTGGAAGCAGCCAAACTATTATGGATATTTACAACTGGTTTTAAAACCTCTTCCAGTTTGGCAAGGGGAATCATATTCGGACCATCACTGAGGGCAATTTCAGGGTTCTCATGGACTTCCATGAATAAAGCATCAATTCCAACCGCTGTAGCTGCTCTAGCTAAATGGGGGACAAATTCTCTCTGCCCTCCTGATTTACTTCCTTGACCTCCTGGCATTTGCACACTGTGAGTAGCATCAAAAACTACTGGATAACCTAATTGTCGCATTTGGGGAAGAGAGCGAAAATCGACGACTAAAGTGTTATAACCAAAGCTAGTTCCTCTTTCCGTAAGCAGGATATTTTTAGCTCCTACTGATTCTAATTTTGTCACTACATTTTTCATATCCCAAGGTGCAAGAAATTGACCTTTTTTGACATTAATTGTTTTTCCCGTTGCTGCTGCTGCTAGCAGTAAATCTGTTTGACGACAAAGAAAGGCTGGAATTTGTAGGACATCAACAACTTCTGCTACAGTTTTAGCCTGATAACTTTCATGAATATCTGTCAGAACAGGTACTCCGATTTCTTGTTTGACCTTTGCCAGAATTTTCAACCCTTCTTCTATACCTTGTCCTCTAAATGAATCTACTGATGTTCTGTTGGCTTTGTCAAAGGAACTCTTGAAAATAAAAGGAATTTCTAGATTGTGGCAAATTTTAGCAATTTTTTCCGCCATTCTTAGGGTAAAATCTTCTGACTCTATCACACAAGGTCCTGCAATTAAAGCTAGAGGATGACCTTGGCCTATAACTAAATTTTCTGTTATTTTGGCGCTGCTCATAAGTTAATTATTTTTTATTACACTACAATGAGAATGAAATTTTGATTAGAATAAATTTTCTATGCTACTAGCCTTGCTGTTTGAGCATTAAAGATTTCTTTAAAAATGTTAATTAAACTATATTCATATTCCCATTTAGGATAGTGCAATTGAAATTTACTAACATCAGAGATATACCAAATATGATCCCCTGAACGATTTTGCTCTGCATAACTGTAGTTAAGCTTTTTGCCGACAATTTCTTCACAAGTACTAATTGCTTCTAGCATTTAGCAGTTACTATGGCGAGAACCACCGATATTATATACTTCGCCATAACGAGGATTTTGATAGAAATGATAAAATGCATTAACTAGATCGAAACTATGGATATTGTCTCTGACTTGTTTGCCTTTATATCCATAAATGTTGTAAGGATTGCCTGTAATTGTACATTTCATTAAATAAGCTAGAAAACCATGTAATTCAGCACCAGAATGGAGAGGATCTGTTAAACATCCTCCTCGAAAACTCGCAGTTTTCATGTCAAAATATTTGCCATATTCTTGAACTAAGATATCAGCAGCAACTTTAGATGCGCCAAATAAAGAATGCTTAGAATTGTCAATACTCATTAATTCATCAATACCATTAGCGTATTGATGATTCGGTTCAATTTCCCAACGAGTTTCTAATTCTTCTAAGGGTAAATAGTTGGGAGTGTCGCCATAAACTTTATTCGTAGATGTAAAAATAAAGACGGCTTGGGGACAATATTGACGAGTTGCTTCGAGTAAAACTAATGTACCATTAGCATTAACTGTAAAATCCATGTGCGGATCTTTGGCCGCCCAATCGTGAGAAGGTTGCGCTGCTGTGTGAATAATTAAATCAAGATCAGAAGCATATTCTTTAAATAAATTTTCTATAGCTGCGCGATTGCGGATGTCAATATTATAGTGTTGGTAGCGATCATCATATTTCTCTTTTAGCAAGTCACGATTCCAAGTTGTTGAGGCTGATGCACCAAAAAAAACAGCACGCATGTCATGATCAATACCAACAACATTAAAACCACGTTCTGCAAAAAAACGAACAGACTCAGAACCAATTAAACCGGCTGAACCTGTTACAATAGCTGTAGTCATGACACTCTTCACTAATTATTAAGTCTTTTATTAAGACCTTAAGATAGCACAGATTTAAGCAATGCTTTATGCTCAATGAGCCATTGATAGATGTCTTTTATGGTTTCTGAGCATTAATTTGAGGTTTCCAACCAGTTTTTGCCGTAATTCTAGATGAGTCAGTAATAAAAATCGGAATATCACCAGCACGTTCTTCTGTTATCGATTGAATTTTGATAGAGTTTCCTGTAATTTGCTCACAAATTTGCGTCATTTCTAGTAGTGACAAACTAATATCTGCGCCACCACCCACATTTAAGACATCACCATCTAACTCGGAAAAATGGTCTAATTGGTAGTCAACCAGTCTCAACAAGTCATCAACGTGCAGTAAATTTCTAACTTGCTTACCTGTACCGCCATAACCAATGTAACTCAATGATTTTTGGAAATAGTGAGCAGCTACCCACAGCACAAATACACCCTGATCAACTTTTCCCATTTGCCAAGGACCTGTTAATACCAAATCCGATTTAGATACCCCACTTAAAAATTAGACAAAACAGAGGACAGAAGGATTTTATCAGGAACAAAGAAAAAGGGGTTTTGAGATGCGGATTTGGTATAAGACACCACAACGGTTAATAATTGTTTTAATCCTATAAGCGTGTCTATATTCCTCAATCAAAAGCTCAGAAGCTAGTAGTACGTCAAGATTGTTTTGATGGATAAGTGTCATCAAAATTTCTCCCTTGTCTGCCTTATCTCCCTTGTCTTGTCTCAACCCATCATTTCAAAATTGACAGAACACTAGTACCTCATCAAGTTTGTTTTGAGGAATAAAAAAGAGGTAATGTGAAGGTGAAGGTGAAGGATAAGAAAGAAAAAGAATGCCCAAGAAGAAATATATAGTATCTCTCACAGCGTCAGAAAGACATTACCTGGAACAGTTGACTAAAAAAGGAAAAATCGCAGCATATAAGATGAATCATGCCAGAATCTTGCTCAAAGCGGATATCAATCAAAAAGAAGGGGGATGGACAGATCGTACTGACTTTTCACGGCATCTCTGAAAGCCCCTTCAAACAAGGGTTTTCCTCCAAGCCTAATTTTCAGTAATCTATAATTAATGATAATGAACAACGAAAGAATCAAACTTGGAGAATGG
>JASJDB010000307.1 GCA_030065315.1 Xenococcaceae cyanobacterium MO_167.B52
TTTTTCGATTTGAGTTAGTCTTTGTTCTGGGGTAAGTTCTTGGCTCATGTTTTTGAGGATTTTCTTATTGAATCCCATTATACAGCGATCGCTTTTTCAGGAGGGGGGATATGGCGATCACAATAGTATTATGGAATATAGTTCCTTAAAATACTTCTAGATAACAAGCTTCTTCCTTGGTAATCCCCTCTCCCCAGTCTACTTTGGCACAGGCATCACCACGACTATCGAATCCCTTTTCAACTACTGTACCGAAGAGATTTTTGGAGCGATGCCATACCGATTCCCCGATACTTAAGACGGCTAACATGGCGTTTGATATGGCACATTTGGCTCTGGCTCTTAATTTATCTAACTTAATTCGGCCAAGCCATCTCATGAAGGCAATGTTTAAGGATTGACGGGAGATAAAGGTGGCTCGACGATTCCCCTGAGAGTCTTCGATATAGATCCAGCAAATGCCATTTCTGCCTGTGACGGGAATAAAGCGAATAATGCTGACTTGTTGGCCTTCAAGCATTACGCATAGGACATCAGAAAGTTGCCCTTTAAATAAAGAGTTATTTACTGTTATCATGATGTTATGTTTTTGATTTCACACGGTCTCGAGCCGTGTATTTTTTTGGGTTTTTTGAGTTACTGTCACCGTTTTAGTTGGTCAACGAGTTTCGCGCTCGTGGTGGTTGTTACCCTTGAAATTGACACTAACATAGGGTGCGTCCTGAGTCAAGTGTAATTTCGATGATGAATAATTGACTATTATCGTTAGGTGTTGCCCAGTTTAGTGAGAAGAGCGATCGCCCTAACGAATTTCGAGCTGACAATTAGCGATCGCGCTACCATCAAAGAGAAGAACTGCTAAGGGAAGGATTGTCATGCTTAATTGCCGAGCATTTGCTTTATATATTTGTGTGTAGAATTAAAAGCAGAAGTAAATTGTAATTATTACAAGTCTAAATTTTACATATTATTTATGATAATGGTTAAGACTTTGATATGGAAGAAATATTAGAACTAAAACAAAATTTATTGTCAGGCAACATTAACCAAGCTTTGTGTATTGTAGAAGAGCTTGAAGAAGTGGGAAGAAAATCTATTATTGAAAATCTAGAGTCTTTTTTAGTAATTCTCTTAATTCACTTAATAAAAAACCAAGTTGAGCAAAGGTTAACTAGCTCTTGGAAGAAGTCAATTCTTAATAGTTTGGTAGCAATTCAGAAAAAGAACAAGCTAGGTAAAAAGGCTTATTATATTTACAAAGATGAATGGTTAGAATATATTGAGTCTAATTATCCTAGTGCTTTGTTAAATAGTAGTTACGAAATTCGCGGAGGAATGGATTATCAAGAATTGAAAATGTTAGTCGCTCAAAAGGACTTATTTTACTTAACTAATAGCCTACTTAATTTGACTTATTTAAAAAATCAAGATGAGCTAATTATATCCGTGAGTAATGAGTTGGAAAAACTGGGTTAGTTTTTAAACTGTTTTAAAGCTTTTGCTAAATCTCAATGGTTCAAAGTTTTCCAGCAAATCCTAATTAGAGGATAAGCGAGCGCCTGCTCCCCTTCATATGGTGATCTCCATAATTAATTTACAGTTTCAAGCGATCGCCTTACTGAATGATATAGTGATCGCACAATAATTAAAGACTCATTTCTAAATATTGCTCGTATCTTGTACACTTGATTTTTTCAATTTGAGCTAGTCTTTGTTGTGGAGTTAGTTCTTGGCTCATTATAGAATATGGAATGGCGGTTTTGATCCAACACTCTATTCCATTATAAAGTATACGCGATCGCCCAAAAGAGCAGAATTAATCTTGAGTTAGGCGACCGCGCAGCGTTCTCTTTGAGATCGCAGTTGAAGTAATTTGTTTTGATTAGGCGTTTTCCATCCACCAATCACCTTTAGGATTGATGGGGTAAAATAGCGATCGACTTTTGGTTAAGGTGCAATAGACAAAGCGATCGCTTTTAGGGAATCTGAGGATGAACGATTAAGGAAAACCAAAATATTTGTTGTATCTCATTAAAATGAGAACCGCTATACTTTTAGATAGTGATAAGAATAAAAATGATTGTTAAAAATATTGAAATTCCTGTCGATCAAATTACCAAATTTTGTCAACGTTGGAAAGTTAGGGAATTAGCTTTATTTGGGTCGGTTCTGGGTGAAGATTTTCGTCCTGATAGTGATATTGATATCCTGATTAGCTTTATACCAGATAATTGCTGGACATTATTTGATCGCGTAGATATGCAAGATGAGTTAACAGAAATTTTTGGCAGAAAAGTAGATTTAGTAAACAAAAAAGGGATTGAGCGTAGTCGCAATTATCTCCGTAAAGACAATATTCTTGGCTCCGCTAAGGTGATTTATGAAATCACGCCATCTTAATTCAGTCATTGATATTTTAATAGCAGCAAGATTGATTGAGCAATTTATTGAAGGTATAGACAGAGAAATATTTGAATCGGATCTGATGCGCCAGTCTGCTGTGATTCGACAATTAGAAATTATCGGGGAAGCAACGAAACGATTATCTCAAGAGTTTCGAGCTATTTATCCTCAAATCCCTTGGCGACAGATGGCGGGAATGCGAGATATTTTAATTCATAATTATGATGATATTGAGCTAGATGAGTTATGGAATGTTGCAACTATATCTATTCCTGAGCTTATCCAGCAAATTGAATGTATTGTTCCGCCAGAAGAAACAATTTAATTAAAATTAATTAAATTTGTCAGGGAATACTGGTTTTGCTCATAATGAATCAATAATTATTTCTTAAAAAGATGACAAATCCAGAATAAAGGATAGCTTTAGTTACGGTTTGAGATGAGCATTTATAAAATACAAAAACCTGATCTCCTGAATAACTTTATGGTTAGAAAAAATGTAATCCCTTTCTTGAATTTCTGGTTCGAGATAACGAGATAATATGATCACATTATGACAAAGAGTAATCGCTGTTTAATCTCAATTATCTTCCCCAAAAACTCGGTCTATGATGCGACGATTTTCCACTTGTAATCCTCGGATTTCACTTTGCATTATCTCAATATTAGTTTGTATTGTCTCAATATTAGTTTGCATTGTCCGAATTACGCCCATTGAGTCAATAAACATTTCTGTTGCTCTTCCCATTTGTTCGGTAAGTCGATCTACTCTATTGGTTAAAGCATTAATCGCTTCAGTATTAGCTTTAATTGCTTCACTGTTAGCATCAATCTTTGCTGTATTACTATGACTCAGTTTGATTGCTGATTGTAAGATTTTTTCAATTTGAGTTAGTCTTTGTTCTGGAGTTAGTTCTTGGCTCATTATAGAATGGCAGTTTTGATTCAATACTTTATTCTATTACAAGGCGATCGCAGTTGAAGTAATTTGTTTTGATTAGGCGTTTTCCATCCACCAATCACCTTTAGGATTGATGGGGTAAAAATAGCGATCGTCTTTGTTTAAGGTGCAATAAACAATGCGATCGCCCTTGAGTAAGTTGCCATAGAAAACGCGATCGCTTTTAGGGAAGCTGAGACTGTTATCATGATGTTATTTTTTTGATTTCACAGGGTTTCGAGCCGTGTATTTTTTTGAGTTTTTGGAGTTACTGCCAACGCTTTAGTTAGTCAACAAGTTTCATTTGCAGATCGTGAGGATTAAAATTGCTTAATATTCTAAATATAGAGAATATTGTCAAAAAATATTATTGAAAGTTATGCCAATTCTAAGTATTGAACATATTGAAACATCATCAGATGTCCGAGGAGGAAAACCAAGAATATCTGGTACTCGCATTACTGTAGAAGATATAGCGGTAATGCACCTGAAATTAGCCATGTCTTTGATAGAAATTGCAGGGGTTTATGATTTGTCTTTAGCTCAAGTCTATGCAGCTATGGCTTATTATTTTGAACATCGAGAAGATATAGAGCAACGTATCACGGAAGAAGAAGCTATTATTCAGGAGTATCAACGAAATCATACTTCGGTATTGCAAGCCAAGTTGGAGCAATTGAAGGGTGAATGAGCGCATTCGGTTTCATTATATTCGAGTGGCTCGTAAAATAAAGTTTCATCTTCTCTATCTAAATATTCTTGAGCAACCTTTATATTAGATTGTTTATACAGTTCTAGTATTTTGACTGAATCCGAATAAGAAAGTAATCGATAGCTTCTTTCGTCAGCCCAACATTTCCTAGTAAAATCATTAATTTCTTTGCAATATTTTTTTCTTTTATGTGGTCTATCATCGTATATTTTGTTGACAACTTTTAACACTTCAATTGCTTTTCTTCCTAGTCTCATATTTTTGCAATTAACTTCACTAAAATAGCTAAAATCATTAATTCAAATAATATTTAATAAGTTTCTTTTTTTTCACAAAAAAATAGTATATCTCCTGAATACAATCCTAATTTGATATTCTCACTATATAGAGATTCGATCCGTGTATCTTGTCTCCTTATACAGACTACAATTTTAACTTCATATGACTCTAACTCCGATTTTAGAGAGGAAATAGAGGCAATATATTTTTTATCAGAAGAACCTGTTGGTGGTATAGATAACCATAATTAAGAAGAAGATCTCTATTTTTATGTAAAAATGCTTGAAGGGTTGTTGAACCTGTTTTGTGAAGGTCTATGTGAAGAAATACTGTTTTCATACTTAGACAGTCAATCTATTATCAAAGTAGATAAAGTGATGAATAAATCACTAAATATTCTTGGCTTTAAAGTAAACATCTTTCCTTTATTAGTAGTTAAAAACTGATGTAAGTTTGCTCCGTTCACTCGTATTTTTCCTTTCTTGCTTTTCCTTAGCATTTGCCAAAACATTCAAATTTAAATTAATTTCTACTCCATTTCTAATAAGGGTGTTTTTGTATTCAACGGCAAGTTTAGCCCTATTTCTATCAAAAGTATCTCCTTCAAAAGAGGTGTAATCAACCAGCTCTTCAATGTTTCGTGCAGCTAGAAAATCGTTCACCGATACATGAGGAATAAGTGTTGTATTACATAGCTCTTGAGTTCTTGAGTCATGGCAGATACAAATTCCAGGTGTTGAAGACTGAATTGCCAGCATATTTCCGTGCAATCGTGTACCCAGTGATAAGTCAATTGAAGATAAGAACTCTAACCAAGCACCCGCATCAAAGAAAACATAGAAGTGTTGCTTAACAAAAACAATAAATTCTTCATAAGATAGACGAGGAAGTAAATACTTATGAAATCTTTTTAACCAGTTGCTCGGAATCTCATCGAAACGCTTCCGAGCTAATGCAACCATATTGATAGGAGACTGACAAATATAATTACCTTTATACAGACACATCCAGTCTATTAGTTTTTGCTCAACACGCTTTAAGCGTTCACGTCCAGCACCATCTGTTACTACTATGCTTCGGGGAGTACTACCAAGCTTTTTCTCGATAATTGAGCCTAAACCAGGATTTGGATTAATAAAGTTAGATGGACATCCCGTAACAACGATATTTTTAATCCCAATTTTGGCAAGTACATCTGCTGTATACTCTCCTCGTACACCAATACATTGACAACGTTCTGCAACAGATTTTAGCCATCGTAGTGTACCCTCTTGAAGATTTAGTTCGGAACCGACATCAGTGGCTTGAGCTCCCAAGCCAACAATCAAACATGGTAAGTTGACTTTTTCAATAAAGTCAGCCTGCTTTCTCCAGTCAAAGCGAGGATCGATCTGATTAGCTGCGGGAAAAACTAAAAGATCGCAATTTTCCCTAACTAGGCTAGGTTGAGAATCCCAACTAAGATAACGTTTTGGAGAAGCTATATGTTGGGTTACAGCGTATCGAAAAGCTAAGTTTCCTGTATTAGTACAGTACCTATTTATTTCCTTAGTTGACTTTAGAAAACTCTGATTAACATGTCCTGGGTCACCGATAATACCAACACGTATAGTTTTGTTCAAATCATTACTCATATAATTAATCCTCTAGTCGTATAGGTCAATGTTTGCCAATTTAAAATCAATTCAAATTAATTAGACTTCTTCAAAAATAATTTCCCTTGGCAAATATGCGTTTCAGAGAACTGCCCTCCAGTACACAAATCATGGCTGAACGAAAGAACAAGGGTTTCAAGCTACATAATTGAGAATGAAGCCAATAATCAAAATGCGAGGTTGCTGAATTCCTTATGCAGAAAGGCTTTTATTTTTGAAGAGGTCTATTTAAGAAGTGAGAATTATTCAAGCTATTTGCCAAAAAATTTTTGCATTGATTTAAGAAAATGCATTTTCTCTAAATAACAAGTAAAATTCATCAAAGTTCAATACCAATTGAACTTTCTGCCTAAATACTCTTCTAGCATTCGATTATATGGTTTATAAAAACTACTTAATTTAGCTCTTAGTTTTTCGCTCATAGAAGAATATGAACCAGAATTATACTTGGTAAATGAAGAACATTTATGATTGGGCAAACCCAAAAAATTAAATACTTGATTAACTGCTTTTGGAGTTTCCTGATATAAATATTCACTTTTTAAAATTAGAATTTGTTCTGTAGGAAAAACTTTCATCCACTCTTGAAGCTTATAAATATAAAGACCAGCAGTTAAAGAACCTCTTAATTGACGCAGTTCAGATTCTTTTACTTGACTAATTCGTTCAAACTCTGCCTCAACTGCCTCTTCAAAAGGGCGATGTGCTGAACCAATTCTCATTTGATGAGAATAACAGGAAATTGCTCGGTCTATTGGGTTTCTTAACAGAGCAATTATCTTGACATTGGGAAATAAACTTCTTACCTGTTCGGGAATATGATTTAGTTTGCCAGACCAATCAAGGTAGCTAGGACTAGCTTCGCCTGTTATAAATTTTTCTCTTTTGGGGAGTGGTGGAAATTGTGACAAATACCAATCAATGCCCTTGTGAAAATTCAAGGTAAAGAAATGTAATTCCTTTGTACAACAAGGTAGAATTTGCGGATGTTGATTTAAATATTGATATAGAGAGCTAGTCCCTCCTTTCATTGTGCCAATAATGATAAAATTTGGTCCTAATACTTTTCCTTGATACCAATATTTTTCGACGAAATCTGGTTTGTGCTCTACGTTAACTAGATGAGTAGCCTTTTTACAATAGTCGATTGCTTTTTTCCTGTGACCCTTTAGAGTTAATATTTCACTTAAGTGAATATATAGCAGGCTATTATTGGGTTCGAGTTCAATTTTTTTGTGAAGAGAGTTGATAATTTTATCTATTTCATTCGGAGCTATTTTATTGTCCAAACTCAGCAACTGTGATAGCTTGAGTAACGCTGGAGGATGATCTGGTCGAATTTGCAGGAATTTAGCATAGTAAGAAATAGCCTCATCTATCTGATCTTGCTTTTCCAAGCAACAACCAAGATGATAGTAAGACCAGACAGATTGAGGATTAATTTCAATAGCTGTTTTGTAAGCTTTAACTGCTCTTGCCATTTGTCCTAAATGACTTAGAGCATCTCCTAGTTGGTTATATACCCAAGCTGGTAACTTTGGCTTCAGTTGAATAGCTTTTTGATAGAGAGAAACTGCCTCTTGATACTTGTTTTGATTCCAGATTGCATTCGCAAGTTTAGCATAAGCTATACTATCATTTGGTTTTACTTGAATAATTCGCTGACGATAAACAGTTGCGCGTTCAAACTCCTTTTGATCTTCGTAAATCATTGCCAGGTTATTCAAAGCTGGAATAAAATTTGAGTTTAGCTCAAGCAGTTCTTGGTATTTGGCAGTTGCTTGAGTTATTTTGCCAGCTTCTTGCAGTTGTTTTCCTTCTCGGAGAACAGATTGCAAGTTTACACCACTAGATTTATTTATCTTATTAAGTTGTCTACTTTTCTGAGATTGAGTTTGGATAACTTCTGAATTCATGAGAACATTTTATCCTTGAATGTAATATCTAATCTTTCTACTAGAGTGCTTGTAGCTCCTTTTGTGTTTGCATATGCTCCAGCATGAACTGTAAACGACTCCACTCTGCCAAAGTATATTGCATTAAATTTACTTCTTTTCTTCTTTCGGCTCTAATCTTCATTGCTGTCTCATATAGTTGGATATCTTGTTGATTAAGAGATGCTAGTTGATTAATAAGTTGTCTATTTGTGAGTATTTCTGATAGTTGTCTGTAGTAATTAGAATCGGGATTTTTATTACTAACAGGAATCTCAAAATCAGACCATCCCATCACCTGTTGTAAATCTCGTAAATCTTCAGCGTAAAATTCTTGAATTCCCACAAAATAAAAATCCTCTATCTTCATTGCATGAATAAATTTATTCATCACGTTACGTGTCCAATTTCTTTGAGCATATTCCAGAATATTAAGATTATTATCAACTAGATCGACATGAATAGGGTTATTTCTAACATTATATTTTTTAGA
>JASJDB010000308.1 GCA_030065315.1 Xenococcaceae cyanobacterium MO_167.B52
AAGTTAGCAAAGCTTAAATCACTAATCTTTCTTCCCCATAATCTTTGCATAGCTTTAAGATTTAAGTCTTCAACACGGCGATTGGATATGCTCTTTGACCAAGAGCATCCCTCGCCGTCAAATATTAGTACATCATATTTATTTGTTAACTCGTTAGCTAACTTCCAAAACCAATCTTTTCTCTTATTGGAAACAAACTCATGAACACGACCCAAGTGTTTTTTGGCTTTGTACCAGTTTTTTGATCCTTTCTTTTTACTAGATAGATTTCTATTGGCTTTTCTCAATAAAGAACGAAACTTATTAAAAAATAAAGGAGACTCAATGCTTGTTCCATCACTCACAGTTAAAAATGTTTTTAGTCCAAAATCAAAGCCTGCAATTTTACCTGTCATGACTACGATTTTTTCATTAATATAGTTAGTTACTAATACAATAAATAACTCACCTAATTTGTTTCTTTTGACTGTCAGTGTTTTGATCTTTCCTTTAATTTCTCGACTTAAAACAAATTTATAAATATGCTTGCCTATCTTAATTTTGTTTCCACCTAACAATTTATATCCAGCTTGTTTAAGAGTGAAAGACTTATATTTTATGGTTTTCTTAAAGTTAGGTGGTCTAGTTCCTTTCTTATTGTGCTTAAAGAACAACTGATAAGCTTTTTCTATTCTTTGGCAAATCTCTTGAACAGCCTGAGAACCTACTTGTTGCCAGTATTTAATTCGTCTCCTAAGTTTAGCTATATGTTTCATCAAACGATACATATTCAAATGCTTCCCAAATATTCTGTAGTAGCGTTTGTGAAGTGCTATACAGTGATTATAAATACTTCCACTGGCGTTAATACACCAATGAATATACTTACTTTCTCTTGTTTGATATAACTTAAATTTGTATGTTTGCATACAACTATTTTACAATAGATAAAATAGTTGCTTTATAAAGATTTTGTATCAAAACTGTTAACCAGAGCGTCCTAAAGGACGGGGCTTTGACCCATGATCATGAAGGTAAAAGTTTAAATCAGGGTTTTAGCACTAAAATAGTGAAACGTTCAAAAATCGCTGGTTGAATTAGATTGTAATGAACTGGAAACTATTTTGGCGTAAAGCTTTGAGTTTGCCACAGACCTACTTGTTAATTGTAGGATCGGCATTGGGCTATCTTAGTTTAATTATCTGGTTAGGAAGTAGACCTGTGATCTTAATTGTCGGAGGAGCAATCACTACTTCGATGATAGTTGTTTGGTTCTGGAAACTCAGAAAACTATACGCTTTTAGTGGTGCTAATTTGCTCGATTCGGCAATTTTTCTCAATCAATTAACTACTATTGAACAAAAACTGATAGGAGGTAGAAATGCTGATTGGGAACAGACTTTGATTTTAGCAGAAGAATGTCAAACTTTTGCCCAGCGTATAGCTGGCAGGGAATCAATTCTAATCCCCGAATTATTGGAGACTCTTTACACAGTTTTATCCCTTTGTGAACAAGTAGTGGCATCTTTGATAGCCTTGGAAAAAATGCAAACTGAAACCTACAAGAATTTGACTCTACAGCATTTACAAACTAGTTGTCAGCGAGTTCAAGAAACTCATCACTTACTGCAACAGTTACAAGATAGAGTGCTGTTGTCTTCTTTAGATACATCAAGAGTAAAAACCAATTTACCTAATAGCCTGCGAGTAATCATTGCCGAAAATCAAACAGTACTAGAGCAGGTCAGGCAAAATTCATCATCTCAGGGAGGTTAGTTGTGATTCAAAGACCACGTTTTTGGTTTCTCATCGGACTCTGTCTTGCTTTAATCTGGGGATGTGCGGTAGATCAAACTGTAAATTCCTTTGACAGTGCAGAGCGTTATCTTCAGAATCAATTACTTCCTAAAATTTCCGTTGCTACATCCCTAATTCCTGATCAAGTTGCTCTACGTTACAGTACGGATGGAATTCAAGCTCCCCTTCCTTCCATAGAGAAGTTTCCTCTTTATGCTGCCCAACCTTCCAACAACTCCAAGGTAGTTTATCTGGAAATATTTAGTTCTTCAGAAAAAGCCAATATCAAAAAACAAAATGAACGTTGGTTAGTAGAGGTGGCAGAAGCTTTTAACCGACAAAGAAAAACCCTCAGTTCTGGGGAGGTCATTCAGGTAGGGGTGAGAAAAATTCCTTCTGGAACGGCTTTGCGTTTGCTGAATGCCAACAAAGTACAACCTGCTGGCTATTCCCCATCTAATGATTTATGGATAGCAATGCTGTCCAATCAAGAAACTAAACCTAATTATATCGTTCCTAGTTTAGTACCTAACACTGCTGGTTTGGTGCTTCAAGAGCCAGTTTATCGGGAATTAGCAGCCGACGGAGAAGTAGATTTTGATCAGTTACTTAATGCAATCGCCTCTGGTAAACTTGTTGTAGGCTACCCTAATCCCTATAGCAGTTCTACTGCTCTCAATCTACTCTACTCCATTTTTTGGCGAGGAGCAGGACACCAAGAAGACGGAGAACCTCTAACTATTGCTGACTTAGAATCTCCTCAAGTCAAGTCAGTTTTTCAGGGCTTTCAAAAACAGGTCTTGATTACCACTACCACTACTCTAGATTTACAAGAAATTTTTATTCGAGACAAGGATAAATTACAAGCATTTCCCTTAGAATATCAAAATTATCAACAACTCAAAAAAGTGCCAGGATTTGAGAAAACTATTTTTATTCCTTTTGGCATTCCCCATAATAATCCACTAGTAGGATTTTCTTGGAATACAGCTAAACAACAGAAAGCTTTACAAGAATTTGCCGAGTTTGCCACTTCTCCAGCCATGAAGCAACTGGCACAGCAACAAGGATTTATAGAGACAGAATATCTGACTAGTCCTAATCTTCCGCCCATTCCAGCAGGAGAAGTTTTAACCACTGCTCAATCATTTTGGAAACTTCAAAAAGATGCTGGACGTACCGTTTATTTAATGGCAGTGATAGATACTAGTGGTTCAATGGAAGGAAAAGCTCTAGCCAAGGTAAAAGAGGGTTTGCGTGTCGCTAGTCAAGAAATAAATCCAGGTAATTATTTAGGTTTAATTAGCTATAGCGATCAACCAAGAGAAATGTTGGCATTGGCTCCTTTTGACGAAATGCAGCACAAACGATTTTTAGCTGCTATTGATAATTTACGGGCTGATGGAGGAACTGCCATGTATGACGCAATGATGGTAGGGTTAGGAAAATTGATGGAGCAAAAAAAAGCTAATCCTGATGGTCATTTTTATTTGTTAGTTTTAACCGATGGTCAAACTAATGAAGGTTTAGTATTTAATCAAGTCCAAGATGTTCTCAAATACAGTGGAGTGCGAATTTATCCTATTGCCTATGGTAATGTAAATCAACAGGAATTATCTGCGATCGCTGCTATTCGGGAATCTACCGTCAAAACTGGTACGCCAGAAAATGTTCAAGAACTGCTCAAAGATCTATTCCAAACCAATTTATAGTTAATATGAACAAACTAAATCGTGTCCTGTTTACTATTTTGGGACTTGGTTGGTCGAGTTTTTTGATTGTAGGTATTCTACTCAATCAAGTCTTTGCTGCACCTAATTTTGTTCTCCTCATAGAACGGAGTTATTGTCCCCCCCAACAGTGGCAACAAGTAGTACAAAAATATAGCGATTTATATCGGCAACATCAACAAAATCTTGTCAAAATTGAATCAGTAATTTTGTTTAACGATTTAGGAGAAGAAGTATTAACTAATATTCCTACTCCAGAAGAATTAGGAGATTTACGTACTTATGGACGTTCTAATCCACAAAAGGAGAGTAAGTTGAGCCAAACTTACGATCAAGTCAAGGTTATTCGCTGTTCCTAATCTGTAGAGATGGGTAATATCTTTAATAGTTGAAATTTTATCTAATAGCGATCGCAGATTATTGATAGTGTCGAGATAAAGAATCCTAGCTTGTCTCAATTGCTTCTAAAATAGTTTTTAATAACTCTCGTGTAGTATAAGGCTTTAATAAAAATGGTTTGAGGTTAAGACCTTGAGTTGCCATGCTCTTTTGGTTGTGAGCAACTCCACTAACACTGATGATTTTAACCAGGGGGTTGATTTGTTTCAAAGTCCGAATGGCTGTTATTCCATCCATTTGGGGCATCATTAGATCCATTAATACGACTTTGATTTCTTCTTGATATTGGGTATAAAGAGCGATTGCTTCTACCCCATCTTTGGCAGTTAATACCCTGTAATTATATCTTTGTAGTAATTGTCGATTGATTTGGCAAATATTGGCTTCATCATCAACCACTAAAATTAATTCCCCATTACCTGTGGGTAAGTCTGCTGTTTCTACTGATTTTGTTGCTTCTGTTTCCTTAGCTGGTAAGAAGACTTGAAATTGAGTTCCTCGTCCCATCTCACTTTGTACATTAACAAAACCGTTGTGACTTTTAACAATGCCCAGAACTGAGGACAAACCTAGTCCCGTTCCCTGACCGACTTCTTTGGTGGTAAAGAATGGTTCAAAAATTCGGTCTAATATTTCAGGAGAAATACCCGTACCAGTATCAGAGACAGTAATGAGAATATATTGCCCTTCTCTAGCGTCTATATTCATCTTCCTAGAGTTTTGATCAATCACGTAATTTTGAGCCGATAGCTTGAGGGTACCGCCATTTAACATGGCATCCCTGGCATTAACAGCTAGATTCATCAACACCTGGTGAATTTGGCTAGCATCTCCATTTACTGTCCAGAGGTTTTGAGATACACTGGTCTGGATTTCAATAGTTTTAGGAAAAGTTTCTTCAGCCACCTGTTGTATTTCCTCAATTAACTGTTTAACTAGCACGCTCCCACGCTCCCCTTCAGTACCACGGGTGAAGGTCAAAATTTGTTTGACTAAGTCGGCTGCGCGTTTCACATTACTTTGGCAAATGCTAAGTAATTGTTGGAGATTTTTATTGGGAGCGGGTAGATAGCTTGGTAGTATTTGGGTCACAGCCATAATTGGTGTGAGAATATTATTAAGGTCGTGGGCAATTCCACTAGCGAGAGTTCCCAGACTTTCTAAACGCTGGGTACGATAAAATTGTTCGGACAGGGATTTCTTCTCCGTGATATCGGTATTGACTACCAGAATGGAGCATGGTTGTCCCGATTCTCCACCCATCAACGTCCAGCGACTCGCTACAATAATTTTTCTCCCATCTTTTTGGCACTGCTCTAGTTCCCCCTGCCAACTACCTTGCTCGATGGTGGTATTTAAACTAGCTTGGAGTTTAGATGAAGATTTGGCTTCAAACATTTCTGGTGCTTTTTTTCCCCTGGCTTCTTCTGCCGTCCAACCATATAACCGCTCTGCCCCTTGACTCCAAAACAAGATTCGATTCTCTAAGTCTCGGACAAAAATTGCATCGCTGGCAATATCAATTAAAGTAGCTTGTTCGTGGATTTTTCGTTCTGAGAAAATTCGCTCTGTAATGTCAGTATAGTGTTCAATACGACCACCCGCATAAAGACCCGAAAGAATTGGTTGACTCAAGTGTTCCAGCCAGCGTTCTTCTCTGTTGCCCTCTGGAAGAACGTGGCATTCAAATTTCTCAATATAGGTGTTGTTATCATAGGTATCTATCACGGTGTTGGTAAATAATTCTGGTGACTCGAAGATTTGAGCAATGTGCTGGCGAATTAGCTGTCGCTTGTCCTGCCCAATGATCTTTTCTTTTCGTACCCCAAAGAATTTCTCTAATGCCTGATTGAGCCAAACAACCCGAAAGTCTGCATCTAGAATAAAGATCCCTACTGGTGATTTATCTATGACATCGTTAGTGAGCGAACTAGCTTTAGCCTCGCTGGTTCGCAGCTCAAGTTCGGTTCGTTTACGTTCAGTAATGTCGGTAGAAATACCGCAGACAGCGTAAACTATCCCTTCACTATTGTAGATGGGGAACTTTAAGGTAATGTAAGTGTGTATTCCATCCGATTGAGGCACAACTTCTTCTGTTTCTACCAATTGATTTTTCCTTAGCACCAGACGGTTATTGGCAGCAAAGATATCGGCAGTTTCTTTCTTCCAAACATCATAGATACTTTTTCCCAACAACTCTTCTGAAGTCGCAGACAAGAGTTGGGCATAACTACGATTGACTAAAAGATGCTTGTTTTCTGAATCGATTAGGTAGATCACAGCAGGAGAATTATCCAGAATTTGCTGGAGTTGCTGTCCCCTTTCTCTAAGGGCTTGATTAGCTTGTCTGAGTTCCTTATTTTCTTGTTGCAGGCGTGCATTTTCCTTTACCAGCTCAGCAGTGGTTTTCGCCGCCCGTCTTTCTAACTCGTTTTGAAGGTTGATATGTACCATAGATAATAATTACTATGCTATAACTTGTTAGATTGTAGTTATCAATGTCCTCTTATCTCCCAATCTAGCCAACAAATACCTCATAAACACCTAGTATTTGTTAACAAAAAGTCAATAATTGTGAAACTTTAACAAGTAATTTTTAGTTCCTATCGGCTGCAAACTAATTTATTGAAAAATCGAGAGAAAAACTTAATAGTGATTGCCCTTCCAAAATCACGACAAAATGAACAGAAATCACGGAATAGTGCAACACAAACTCAGCCAGTGGAGAATATCAACAAAAACAGTAAAAAGCACATCAACCAACTCACAAAATGGCTAGCGATTCTATCACTAGTCATCGCCCTGGCACAAACTATAGTCTTTGCTGCCAACCCTGTAACTATAGAACCAGGAAAAGATGTTCAAGGTCCACCAAGATGCCCGCAAATTGAAGTTAGTGCCTCAGATGATAGTAAGGTCGAGAATAATATAGGGTCATACTCGATCATACTTATCGAGAGAGGTATCCCACTAACAGACAAGAATTTTATCCCATCTAATTCTCCCTCTTCTATTGACAGTTATTTTCCTCCCTCTGGACAACAAGTGTCTGTCCACAACCTAGGAGAGATACCAATTGAAGTAAACTTCGTCTGTGATTGAACTCCTGACATAATTTAAACAACGTGAGTTCGACGGCTATAAAAATGGCTGGTTTTGCGTGAGGGAACAGGGAACAGCCCTAAAGGATTTCCTAAAGAATATATCCACAGGTGTATCCCGTGGGACACCTTCGGATAAGCTCCTAACGTCGCGTCGGAACGGGGAAAAGCCCATTATTTCCTTCTCTTTCATGAAGAATTTCCAATAAAGCGAAATCTGTCGAACTCACGTTAAACAAGTATTCTGCTCAAAATAGTATCTCTGCAAATCCCTGTCTATCGATAGTATGTAACCCAGAGATAACTCAATGGTAACTATGGTAACTATTTTAGTTTCTTTAAAAGAAAAATTATATTAAATGATTTTTGTCAAGTACATTTTATACCAAACTATATGAGGAGAACCTGATAAATAAGGTTGATTTTGGCAATTTATCCACTTATTAAGTTGACTAATTATTCAATTTACAGTCTAGACTTAAATGCCTATTTCCGCTACATATCTTACTAATTGCCAATTAAACTTTGCCCTGATTTAATTCCTTTTAAAATTAGCATTGATAAAGACAAATACAATTAATTGTCTTGAGTCTATTAGAAAAATTATAACTCAGAAAATATTAACAATAGAGAATTTTTAGTGCCCAACTCCCAACATTTTAAATGAGGTAAATATTTCTCTCAAGCTCAGAGCAATTTAATGCTATTAAAGAATTTATTTGACAAAATTTTTTCAATTTAAAAATAGCTATAAAATTTGAAACAAGTCAGTTAATCAAGCTTTAAAAGATGAATTAAGCAAAATTAACCTTGAGTTACTTTAAATTGTGGTTTTTAATTGCACCTACTCTACCTAGTTGATTTCACTTAAAATTTTATCAATCCTGAAGAGGATTTTTTCAAAAATTAATTATAAAAAATATCGATGTTAAAAAATATGACGCCGATATTAAAAAACATAAAGAATATTATCTTTGTTGGGTAAATATATCAAAATTAACAAAATAATGAAAAATCTTGTGTCAGTATTTATAAGTCAGATTCTTGAAATTATTTCTTTTGTAATATCTACCTTAATTAAATAAATCAATATTTAACTTGCTACATCAATATCTAATTTGCCACAATTTATTATTTTTTTTGGTCTTTATTTTATGTCGAATCTTGTTGCTATTTAAGAATTAAAATTTTGCAAATTTCGCATAATTGTTGTTAATCAAACAAATCCTAGGAGAAAAGTGACTATGGCTTACACTATTCCCCCAAGTTGCGTTCATTGTGGTGACTGCTTACCTCAATGTCCGACAAGTGCAATTCAAATAGATACCAATGATGAGTATTGGGTCGAACCTGGTCTATGTCATAATTGCGAAAATCTTGATTCTAATCCTCCCTGTGTCAAGAGTTGTCCTGATAATTTGCCCCTTCCTTTACCTAGTAAAAAAGGCAGATACAAAGCTGAAC
>JASJDB010000309.1 GCA_030065315.1 Xenococcaceae cyanobacterium MO_167.B52
AGAGGGTCTGTTGACGATTTAGAAAAGTTCTTGCTTGATTGGTTCATCCAATCAGTATCTCAGATTTCGGCTACTGCCACGTAGCGCTCGCGCCTCAAAATGGTAAAACACGAGTTGGTGCAATCTAAAGGTAGTTTGGCGCGAGCGGTTCTGCCCTTGGTACTCCACCTCAAATGGGGATGGCATCGGGTAGAGCGGGCAATGGAACGAGGGAAAGTGCCTCTGGACGAAATGTTTGAGCGGGCTTTCAGTTGGTGTATCAGCAATCTGCCTGTGGAACCAGTGGTTTTAGGGGAGAAACAGCGAGAAGTTCTGGCTATTGATAGTTCTACTATTGCCCGCTGGCGCGCCAAAGCAGGAATGGAGTTATTGGGGAAAGGCTTTCATCATCGGGCAGGAAAAGCCATCAAAGCCAACATCATCGCAGCAGTTACAACTGTAGTCTTTATTTCTGGAGTGAGAGTGGGATTAGTGCGTCGAGTTAGATTTGGAGACAGTTGTGAAGCAGCAGTAGCTGCTGTCTTTAAGGATTTACCAAAGTCCAAGAATCATCGCTTATTGGTAGTAGATGCTGGGATTGCCACCCACCAACAGTTTGCTACTGCCAGTGACAAGGATGCCTTGTTGGGACGTTTACGCATCAATGGCAAGCTGCGTTCTGCTCCACCTCCACGACCAGAGCACCCAGGTCCAGGTCGCCCAAAAAAACATGGGGAGATTCTTCATCCAGGTTGGGATAGTCCAGAAATCCCTCCAGATGAAGAGATTGTAGCCATGCACCTCAAAGGAGAATTACGTTTGAGACGATGGCAACAGCTACACTTTGAGGATGAAGCTGATACAATTCTGGATGTGGTCAGAATTGATCATCCTGACTATGATAAACCCTTGTTGCTCGGAACTATTGCCCGAGAACTGACAACTGAACAGATCTGGTTAGGCTATAAGCATCGCTCCCCCGTAGAAACCAACTTCTATGTTGCCCAGGATAGTGCGGGGATGGAAATGCCCAGAGCTTGGACTGAAAATGCTATTAAACGGCGTATTAGTCTAGCAATGTTAGCTGGTTTTGTCCTCAAAGCCATCGCAGCCAATTGTGAAACCCGTAACTTCTCAATAAGTGCTGGTAAAAAGCCTAGAGGTATTTTTGGAAGTTGACTCGAAGAAATCAGAGTAAAAAGGGGTTGCATTGGGGACAATTATCTGGTTTAACATTTGTATGAGCAACCTTCCTTTAAACAAAGATATTTCAGAGTCAGAGCGCACGCCATTGGTGGAGTGGTTGCTGAAGATCATTACAGAACAACAACAGCTAATAGATCAGCTTGAAGCCAAGGTAGATCAACTAGAGCAGAAGGTAGAAAACCTGGATGAGCAACTATTAGTTGCGAAAAAACTGAAAGGGAAACCGAAAATTCGACCCAGTACCCTGAATCAAACAGAAAAACCAAGCTTAGGTAGAAAGAAACGAGCTGGCTCAGAAAAACGGAGTAAAAAGATCAGCTTTGTCCCGGATGAACAAAGGATAATTGAACCGATTGAATTGCCAGAAGGAGCAAAATTTAACGGCTATCGAGAATATGACGTACAAGATTTAGTAATCAAAAAACATAACATCCGTTTTTTGTTAGCCGAGTATGTAACCCAAGCGGGAAAGACGATTGTGGGTCAGTTACCAGAAGAATATCAGGGACAGGGACATTATGGCGTGACATTAAGGGGGTTTGTGCTCTATCAACATCATCAATGTCGCGTCCCCCAACCGTTAATTATTGAACAACTCAGAGAATTAGGAATAGACATATCTTCAGGACAGGTCAACCGCATTCTCATTTGTGACAAAGAGTTATTTCATCAGGAACAAAAGGAAGTTCTGAAGGCAGGTTTAGAAACTGCGGAGTATGTGCATACCGATGACACTGGGACTCGTCACCAAGGAAAAAATGGGTACTGCACAGTGATTGGTAACGACCTATTTACCTACTTCCGTAGCAGTGAGAGTAAAAGCCGAGATAACTATTTGCGGATTTTACGAGCTTCACATCAGGACTTTGTACTAAATGAATATTCCCGCAGCTATCTCATAGCAAGACAACTACCTGTTTCGACGATGGTTAAGCTCCAGTTTTCTGAACGGAGTATTTGTCAAACGGATCGGCAATGGCAGGCTTATCTTCAACAATTGGGAATTAAAAGTCAATCTGGGGTCAAACTTGTGACTGAAGCCGCACTGTTAGGAAGTGCCCCCCTCGCATGGGCTATCTCCAGAGATGATTATTCTGAGTGACGGAGCTAAACAATTTGCGATTCTGGTTCATGCCCTGTGCTGGGTTCATGCAGAACGAGGGATTCGTCGCTTAAAAGGGGTTACACCTCAACAGCGTCGTGAGATTGAAGAGGTACAATTGGCTTTATGGGACTATTACCGTCAACTGAAAGCTTACCGTGACTGTCCCACCGATGGTCAAAAACAGCGACTAACAGAGCGGTTTGATGAAATATTTGGCAAGCGTTACCCTCGTCACTACGGTCTTAACTTAGCGATGGAACAATTTTGCGCCCAAAAAAAGGAATTACTTCGAGTTCTTGATGCGCCTCAACTTCCATTGCATAATAATGCTGCTGAGACTGATATTCGAGAGTATGTTACTCGACGCAAGATCAGTGGTGGCACTCGACATGATGATGGTCGTCGCGCCCGTGATACATTTATCGGTCTCAAGAAAACTTGTCGCAAGCTCAACTATTCCTTTTGGCAGTACTTAATGTCTCGATTGAAAGGGGATAACACTGTTCCTTATCTACCTGATGTCATTAGAGAAAAGGCATCTGCCAAGAATGAGGTATTTTCTATCCCAAAAGAAGTAGCTATTCTCAGTTAACCATTAGTAATTGGCTCTTTCTTGCAGTGGTTATTGAGAAGTTACATTTTCCTCACCTTCAAGACTTGGGAAAAAAGTAATACATACTGTTGTTGGCGACATTCTTAGCAAAACTGCCATAATGTTGGAAAATAAAACCCGATAAAATATCAACGTGTATCTGCGTATATCTGCGGATAATTTTATACATGAGCATAACTATATTAGTAATTGAAGACGAAAAAACTACATTAAATAGTCTTGTAGATTTTTTAAACAGTGAAGGATTTGAAGCTATTGGAGCAGATAATGGCAGACAAGGTATAGAATTAGCTCAAAAACATTTACCATCACTAATTATTTGTGATATTATCATGCCCGATTTAGATGGCTATGATGTTCTAACTTATTTACAACAAGACGCGGAAACAGCAGCTATTCCTTTTATCTTTTTAACTGCTACTACAGATAGTTCTAGTTTTCGTTTAGGAATGGAAATGGGAGCAGATGACTATCTCCGCAAACCCGTTACTAGTGCCGAATTGAGAGCTGCGATCGCAAGTAGATTGCGCAAACAAGAAGTTACAATTCAAAATTATTGCATTCCTGAAACAGATAATCAAGAAGATTTACAAAATAAAGTTAACCAATTAGAAAGCTACAGTAAAGCTCAAAGTTACTTAGTACAATATCTTATCAAAGAAGTACAACCGTCTATTTCTCAATTAAGTCAAAGCGTTCAAGAATTAAAAGAATCTGTTACAGATGCAGAACAACAAAAATATTTAGATAGTCTGCAAAAAGAATTTACTAGATTAATAGGAATAGTTAATCAAACTTCAGAATTACACAAAATTCTGACTCCTGAAAATACCAAGATTTTAAGTCAATTTAATTTTTTTGATCAAGAAGAAAGTTAGTTGTTCATTGTTCAATGATAAATGATAAATGTTCAATGATTACTTCGCTTCCATCCAGTTTTTGCCACTGTGAATATCTATTACTAAAGGAATGCTAAGAGTCACAGCATTTTCCATGATAGATTTGATTTTTCCTTCTAATTCTGATAATTCATCTGGCGGTATTTCAAACACTAATTCATCATGGACTTGTAGCAATAATCTAGCTTGATAATTTTCCAATACTTGATGTAATTTTACCATTGCAATTTTAATAATATCTGCACTAGAGCCTTGAATAGTAGCATTAGCAGCAGCCCTTAATAATTGTGCATCTTGATAACTGTAATTAATCTCTTCTAAATTAATTGATTCAACATTTTTTTCTCGTAATTCTTGTAAAGTATCACTAACAAAATTAAAATAGCGTCTTCTTCCCAAAATAGTAGTGACAAAGCCTTTACTTACTGCTTCTTTTTTGACTCCTTCCAAATAATCAAAAACTCTAGCATATCGCTGACGATACTTATCAATAAATTCTTTTCCAATAGTACTACTCAATCCTGATTCACGAGAAAATCTTTGCGCTCCCATACCGTAGATAACCCCGAAGTTAATTATCTTACCTAAACGTCTTTCTTCAGAAGAAATATCATCTTTCTCAAATAATAGTTTTGCTGTGACACTATGGACATCCAAACTATTGCGATAAGCATTTACTAATACTGGCTCTTGACTCAAATGAGCGAGGATTCTTAATTCTATTTGAGAATAATCAGCAGCAACTAATAACCAACTTTCTTGGGGAATAAAGGCTTGACGAATTTGGCGCGAAAACTCCGTACGAATCGGAATATTTTGTAAATTAGGATTAGAAGAAGAGAGTCTTCCCGTTTCTACTACTGTCTGATTAAATTCCGTATGAACTCTTTGGCTATCTTTCCTGACTAATTTTGGGATGGCTTCTACATAAGTTGAATACAATTTGTACAGTGTTCTATATTCAAGAATAGAATCAATAATTGGATGATCTCCTTGGAGTTTTTCTAATACTGGTTGTGCTGTAGAATAGCCTGTTTTAGTCTTGCGAGTTTTTCTTTTATTGAGATTTAATGTGTCAAATAATAGCTCGCTAAGTTGCTTGGGGGAGTTGAGATTGAATTCTACATCTGGCACGTAGCTATAAGCTTGTTTCTCAATAGTATCTAACTCAGCTTTGATTTGTTGGGAAAATTGTTTTAGATATTCGGTATCAATTTTAATTCCCACAGTTTCCATTTTGGATAACACTACTTCTAAAGGTTGTTCTATCTCTAAAAGTAATTTATAAATCTCAGGAACTTGCTCTAGATCAGTTTTTAATTTTCCTACTAAAAGATAAGTTGCATAAGCATCCATACCACAGTATTCTGCAACTTCAGCTATTCCCAAATCAGCAATAGTTTTTCCTTTGGGAATACCTAATTCTTTATAACTTTTAGCAACAACAGGAATATGATAACGTTCTGAGAGATCTGTTAGATTATGTTTACTTTGAGGAGCAAGTAAATAACCAGCAAGCATGGTGTCAAAGACTGCTCCTGCCAGTTTAATTCCTTGGTAGTGAAATACTAAACGATCAAATTTAGTATTCTGAAAAGCTTTGGGATATTTATCTGATTCTAAAATAGGCTTAAGTGCAGATAATACTTGTTGCTTATCTAGATATTCTTCTACTGTATGATAAGTAGGAATATAAGCAATATTTGTAAGATTTTCGCCCCAACAACAACCAATTCCCACTAATTCCGCATTATGAGGCTCTAAGGAAGTAGTTTCCGTATCCCAAGCAACAGGTTGATTGATATCAGTTTGTTTTTCTAGGATAGTAATTAGTTCTTGTAATTTAGCTTCTGTGTCAACTATTAAAGGTTCTATTTTTATCGAACTACTCTTTTGTTGAATAATGTTTTGATTTAGCGCAATTTCTGAATCTTCAATAGTATCAAATAAAGATAATTGTTGATTATTATTAGTTGAGTATTTTTGATATTTTTCAGGATCGCCACCTAAAGCTTTATAAATATGTTCTATTCTGCTACTAATTTTCTTAAGTTCTAGTTTGTCTAATATAGGTAATACATTCTGTGGTTCAAATCCTTGCAGTTGACAATCAGCAATTTTAATATCTATGGGAGTATCTAAAACAATGGTAGCTAAAAAGCGAGAGTGAAAAGCATTGTTTTTATCTGTTTCTAATTTCTGCCTTAGTGAGCCTTTGATTTTATCTATATTCTCATATACATTTTCTAATGTTTTATATTCTTTCAAAAGTTTAATTGCTGTTTTATCTCCTATTCCCTTAACTCCTGGGATATTATCTGACTTATCACCACATAATGCTTTATAATCAATTACCTGTTCTGGAGTAATCTTTAATCTTTCAATCACTGATTCCCGATCGCATTCAAAATAATTTTTTCCTGGTTTTCTAAAAGCTTTAGGATCGCTGTAGAGAATACTAATTTGTCTTTCATCATCTACTAGCTGAAATAAATCGCGATCGCCACTATATATTTTAACTTGATATCCTTCTTTCACTCCTTCCTGTGCTAAAGTCCCTAAAACATCATCCGCTTCATATCCAGCAACAGTAGTAATAGTTAAGTTAAACCCATTAAGTAGCTGTTGCAAATTCTCCATATCGGGAATAAAATCATCAGGAGTTTCTTTGCGATTAGCTTTATAGTTACTATCTGCTTTATGACGAAAAGTAGCTTCAGCTAGATCAAACGCGATCGCCAAAAATTCAGGCTTTTCAATTTCTATAACTTGCAATAAAGCATTAATAAATCCAAAACTAATACTAGTAGGTATTCCCGTAGAAGTTCTTAAAGCACCCCGTCGCGAATTAGCCAAAGCATAATAGGAACGAAAAGCTAAAGAATGACCGTCAATTAGTAATAATACTGGTCTGGTTGAGGGCATAAATAATAAATAACTTATAAGCAAACATATAATTCTAAATCGGAACTGAATGATTTTATTTTAACTTTTCCATCACCACAAATCATTGTGTGAACAATTGTAAATATTTAGTAACAATCAATTGTCTAATCAAAATGGGGATGTTAGTTTGTGTATAGACACAAAAGAGAACGAAAAAAACTCTTCCCCAAACCTAGATTGAAACTTGTGTCTGCTGATTTCAATCTAACCAATATCTTCCACAAGATAGTAGCGGAAAGTAGATGGTGTTGTAAGTTTATCAGGGTGATTATCACTGTTGTATTTGCAACCCATAATCTTAACCAGAATTGGTTGATAGTTACTATTTTTAAGTAAAGGAATGATATTTGCGTAAACTTATTTTGTAAATTAGTTATTTTAACCCAATTTTTACCTATTAAATACTCGAAATTTCAATCGGAATCTTCTAATTCTAGTTCCGGTGAATCTAGAGGGGCAGATGCTAACTATAGTTTTTTACTGTTTTGACATTGGATTGTTTATTAGCATTGAAAATCTGTCCCTCTCCCAATTAAGTAAATTGTAAGTAAATACTTCTTCTTAATCGCGTTTATGGTTTTCCATAATCGTTTTGTTGTTTAATAGCACAAAAACTCTTAATTTCTTCCCAAATAAACTCCATCTGATCGTGAAGACTATGATCGCTATCTGGGGTAATCAATTTAACATTGCTTCGATTTTGAGCATATTCAATACTAGCAGCAACAGGGATAGTTTCATCCCATTTACCATGAATAATTAAAGTAGGAATACTATTGGTGAATAAGCCTTGGTGATATTTCTCTCCATCGATGAAAAAATCATAACCAAGAGATAATAACTTGTTTTCTCCATAGTGATAAATAGAAAGATAGCCCGAATCTTGCCATTGTTTAAATTGAGCTTTTCCTAATTTTGGCAACCAGTGAGACAAAAAATCGAAAGCAGGAGCCAGAAGTATTAAACCTTTGACTTGGGGATATTTTTCCCCCACCCAAGTAGCAGTAAAAGCACCCAAACTAGAGCCAATTAAAGTTACAGGTGTATCAGTATTTTCAAAAGCTGCAACTGTTTGTTCTATTTGTCTTGTCAAAGTCAGATTGCTAAAATCTCCTTGATTGAGATCGAGAATTTCTAAATTAATCCCTACAATACCAAAGCAATGTTTCAAGTATTGGGCTTTATAAGATTGGGGACTAGAAGCAAAACCGTGGAGATAAATATATTTCATAATAGATAGTCTATTTGGTAGTTAGTCCCAAACAATTAAGATAGTGACCGCGGAAGGCGGTTATCCGAAGGTGTCCCGCAAGGGGATACCGCTGCCCCTGACCTTACGGTAGTCCCTTCGGGAACGGGTAGAGGCTACGCAAGCGCATATATCCTTTAGCACGGATTTTCATGTTAAAAAAAGCCCCTAAATTTGCTGAAAATCCCTAATAGAAATACCGCTATGAATAATACAGGACAAAGGTTGCAGCAACTTAAAGTAACTTTACAAAAGGCAATTGATAGGGGATTTTTACTAGCGGGACTTAGACAATTTTTACCCATCAAAAAGGGGTGAAAGCCTTGCCAGACACTGATTTTACATCGAAGATGTAAAATCAGCTGAAACCCAGCTATATTAAGGATCTAGCTATTTTGATGTAAAACTATTGATATATAAGGCTTTCACCCCTTTTTGAACCTATGTTTTTGTCTAAGTCCCG
>JASJDB010000310.1 GCA_030065315.1 Xenococcaceae cyanobacterium MO_167.B52
TACGAGACATAAATGATCTACCCTCATCCGCAGCCCTAGCATCCATATTCCAAATTACCCAGGGTAATAAACCAGCCATAGCAGAAGGCTCAAAGATAACAGTGTAGTCTCCTGGGGCTATTTCCTGGGGATTGCTGGATGCGATCGCACGTTCGATGACTTTTTCCGTAGTTGCTAATAAAGGTAGCTGTTCAATTGCGATCGCTGTATTCCTGCCCCAACTAGAACCATTATCAATACGGGCGGTAAAACTAAAATCGGCTTCAGTAGTGCGATCGCAAGCTCTTAAACCCAAGGAATTACCAACAGCATTGAGGGACACATTAGTACTGAGAGTACCTGATCCATTAACCCCTTGTTGTTTGGCTTTGGTGCAAACTTTTTCCAGCATTTCCCCTTTAGTTAAGGGAGAAATATTAGCTGTAGCCAGATCGAAAGCAGGTTCTCGATCTTCATAGGTTTGAGGAGATAATAATTCTACCCATTCTGGATCTTCTGGCGCAAAACGAGCTAAATCTTCACAACGACGCAGAGTATTACTTATAGCATCTGGGTCTAGTTCTGTAGTAGAAGCGGAAGCACTACGTTGACCAAAATAGCTAGTAATGGTGAGATTGAAGCGATTTTTATGAATATTTTGACTAATTTGATTTTCACTAAAACGACTCAAAGCCGATTCGCTACTACTCAAACTAACAAACACTCCCTCTGCTTGAGATTGCTTAATAGCAGAATCAATAATATCTAGGGCTTCTTCCGTACTTAAAATCTTATTGACAGTAGCTAAAGTCATTATCAGTAACAAGTAATAAGTTATCTCTATATAAAGTAATGATAGGATGATCTTTTGCAGATATGGAAGAAAAATTATGGCAGAAACTTTAATGTTCAACGCGCTGCGGGAAGCCACAGACGAAGAAATGGCAAGAGACAATACGGTTTTTGTCTTAGGGGAAGATGTAGGACATTATGGTGGTTCTTATAAAGTTACCAAAGATCTTTATAAAAAATATGGGGATTTACGAGTTTTAGATACTCCGATCGCCGAAAATAGTTTTTGTGGTTTAGCGGTAGGAGCAGCTTTAACAGGTCTTCGTCCCATTATTGAAGGGATGAACATGGGCTTTTTGCTCTTAGCATTTAATCAAATCGCGAATAATGCAGGAATGTTGCGCTATACTTCTGGCGGTAACTTTAAAATCCCGATGGTAATTAGGGGACCTGGGGGTGTAGGAAGACAGCTAGGAGCAGAACATTCCCAGAGATTAGAAGCTTATTTCCACGCTGTACCAGGACTCAAAATTGTTGCTTGTTCTACTGCTTACAATGCCAAAGGTTTATTAAAAGCAGCCATTAGAGACGATAATCCAGTGTTATTCTTTGAACACGTCCTACTCTACAACCTGAAGGAAGACTTACCAGAAGAAGAATACATCGTACCCCTAGACAAAGCGGAAATTGTCCGCCCAGGAAAAGATGTTACTATCTTGACTTACTCTCGGATGCGTCACCACTGCACCCAAGCAGCTAAAACCTTAGTTAAGGAGGGTTATGACCCCGAAATTATTGATCTGATTTCTCTCAAACCCTTTGACATGGAAACTATTGCTGCTTCTGTGAAAAAGACTCACCGTGTCATTGTGGTAGAAGAGTGCATGAAAACTGGAGGTATTGGTGCAGAATTAGTCGCTCTAATTAATGATCAACTATTTGATGAATTAGATGCACCAGTATTGCGCTTATCTTCTCAAGATATTCCTACTCCCTACAACGGAAAACTAGAAAGCTTGACTATCGTACAGCCCGCACAAATAGTGGAAGCAGTACAGAAAATGACCGCATTGCGTATTTAGGCTAGTTTTATCTTCTATGGTAGGAGATGAGAAAGCTCAAAAAAAATGTCTCAATGCTGACAACTGCATCGAATAAGCTGGGTTTTCCCAGCATTTCTATTTCTACAATCAATAGACAGCTAATAAGTACTTAAGCAAAATTATTTGTACATTTCATTTTTCCCTAGCACGATGCGAAGCGAATCCTTAAGGGCTAACACCTAATACCTAACACCTATCTCAACTATCAAATTAATTTTGCACACCTACTTACATGGATAAATTTCGAGTCGAAACCATTATTGCCACACCCAACCCTCAACAGGCAGTATGGGCAGCAATGCATCAAGATTATAGCGAAGAATTTGTTTATGATAAACGCGATCGCTTTCCTGAAGAATCTAAAGCAGGAGAATTAATTGTCAAACATCTTTTAGCAGGAAATAGAGGGCATTATGGATGTTTAGAACACCCACAAATAACGTTTAATGTGGGGTATTTTCCCCATTCTATGATGCAGCAAGTACGTACTCATAGAGTCGGAATGAGTTTTGATGTGCAGTGTTTAGCAGGTGATACAGAAATTACTTTTGTAAAAACTAGTGGTCATTTAAAGAAAATTGCAATAGAAGAATTATACGATCTCTGGGTTAATGGAGAAAAAGCAATTCGTGAAAGAAAAATTCTAGGACGAAATGGCGAACCCCTTGAAAAATATCGACGAGACTGTAAAAAACGTCTACAAAAAATGCGTTTACGAGTGCTAAATGAAGACACAAATAAATTTGAAACCAGCCATATTAAAGATGTAATATGCAGTGGAATTCAACCTGTATATCGCCTAACTCTCAAAGATGGAAAGACATTAAACTGCACAACAAACCATAAACTTCTTACCTCTGAAGGTTGGCAAAGAATGGAAGAAGCAACTGGGTTAGTTACTGCAATAGATCATAGTGTAATTACAACTTCAAAAGATTGTTTTGTTTTGTGTAACGGTAGTATTGCTGTAGCTGGTAATGGTCTTTATCGTAATCAGCAGTGGTTAAAAGAACAAATACAAAAAGAAAGAACAGTAGAAGAAATAGCACAACTCGCTCAATGTTCTGATACTACTATCAGACATTGGGCGAAGAAATATGGGCTTAAACTAAAAATAAAAAATACTAAATTTAAAAAAGGGCAAAAACCTTGGAATTATAATTCAAATGCTATTTACAGAGATCAAAGTTGGTTAGAAAAACAGATTAATCAAGGACTTCATGCTGATGAAATGGCAGAATTAGCAGAATGTTCTGTAGAAGCAATAAAAAAATGGGTTTATGCTTATGGTTTATCTTTAAATAAGAGAGCGTCTGGTACTAAAAATCCTTGGAATAAAGGAAAGCCAGGATATAGTCTTAATTTGTCAGAAGAAAGTCAACAACGTAGAAGAGAAAATGCTCGTCTTTATACAAAGCGTGGAGCAGATTCTAATTTTTGGAAAGGAGGTACTTCTAGTGAACGTCAACTAATTGGTGCATGGACAAGACAAATTGCGCCTGAAGTTCACAAAAAATTTGATTATATCTGTCAAAAATGTGGAATTCGTGGAGGAATTCTTCATGCTCATCATATTGTTCCTGTATTTGCTGATGAGTCTTTAGCTTATAATTTCGACAATCTGATTTCTTTATGTAAGAGTTGTCATGAGTTTATTCATCAAAATCATTTAGAAGCTGATTTTGCCAAACAGTTGCAGCCAATTTTAAACCCAGTGAATTGGAATTCTAAACCAAAATCACCTGGAAGAAAATTAAAAGCCCATCCTGTTAAACTTATTAAAGTTGAATATTTAGGATTACAAGTAACTTATGATTTAGAAGTAATTGAGCCTTGGCACAATTTTGTTGCCAATGGAATAGTAGTTCATAATTCTTTTCGTTATACGGGTTCTAGAATTATAGACGTAGTTGAGGGTAAAAAAGATATCGAAGACGTATTTTATCTACGACCTATAGGTCACTACACCAATCGTCAAGGAAAGCGTTATTTCTATTCAGAATCACAAAGACAAAAAGATTTAGCTTGGTGTCTAGAAGCTTGTAAACTCTATCAACAAAGAATTAATGAAGGATTATCAGAAGAACACGCTAGAAGCTTAATTCCTTTTGATGCCAGACAACATTTTGTCATGAGTTGTAACTCTCGTTCTTTGATGCACCTTTTAGATTTACGCTGGAAAAAAGATGCTCAATTAGAAGCCCAAAAATTTTGTGAACTATTATATCTTCGTTTTGAAGAATGGATGCCTCATGTGGCACATTGGTACGAAGAAAATAGAGCTAAAAAAGCTAGATTATCCCCTTAAACACTTCATTTCAAAAAGACAAAATTATGACTAGTTCTAAGACGAGTCTAATTTCCCAAAGAATTATCAAAATAGGTACTTTGACCGTTGGAATATTAGCCTCCATAGCAGGATTTGCGATCGCCTCAAATTGGACTTTTATTCGTCGTGTTCTTACCTATCCAGAAGACCCGATTACTAATGTGGACTGGTATCAGACTTTAGAAACAGTTGCAGGAAATCCTGATGATTTGATCCAAAAAAAGTCTAGTTCCATTGATCGAGATACCCTCAATCAGATTACTGATTATGCTGAAACCAGTAATTCCTCTGCTTTATTGGTTATACATCAGGGGCAATTGGTTTTAGAAAGATACTGGGGAGAATTTACCCCAAGCTCCACTTTTAATGCCATGTCTATGTCGAAAACAATTACGGCATTATTAATTGGCATTGCTATTGACCAAGGAGATCTTGAATCAGAATTAGAACCAGTTGCCAACTACATTCAAGAATGGTCTGATGATAAACGCCATAAAATTACAATACAAGATTTGTTATATATGCAGTCAGGATTACGCAATCAAGACAATACAAATAATCCTGCCTCCGATTTAGTAAAAATGTTTGCTGGCACTGATGTTGATGCGATTGCTTTAAAAATTCCTGCGGTTCAAGAACCAAAACAAGCTTTTGATTACAACAATGCCAATACTCAGATATTGAGTGAAGTTTTAGAAAGAGTGACAGGGGAAAGATATGCAGATTATTTATCAAACAATCTCTGGAAACCCCTACAAGCTGACAATGCTAATCTATGGCTAGATCGCTCTCAAGGAAATCCTAAAGCTTTTTGTTGTCTATTTGCTACACCTAGAGATTGGGCAAGAATTGGTCAATTATTGTTAGATCAAGGTAAAGTTAATAACAAACAAATTGTTGGTTCAGCTTGGCTAGATAAAATGATTCAACCATCTCCTTTGGAAGCTAAATACGGTTATCATATTTGGCTTCAGGCTCGTACCCAAGAGAAGCCTGGGGTTTATGACAAAACTGCTTCTAAACCTTTTTTGGCAAAGGATACTATTTATTTAGATGGTGCATCTCGTCAGCGAGTTTATATTGTTCCTTCTCTAAAATTAGTTATTGTTCGCGTGGGAGAAAAACCTGAGCAATGGGACGATTCAGTTATACCTAATACTTTAGTAAATAGTCTATTAGGCAACTAATAGTAAATAATTAATAAGTGACCAAAAAATAAGGTCTCAAGCCTCCTCTTTTAAGAGGATAAAAAAGAAAATTCAGTATTTCAAGCCTGCTACTTAAGTAGGAAGTAATGATAACTGTTAACTGATACTAAATCCGCTTAGCAAAGTACACTTTTAGCTTAAAGCATAAAACTGGCTTAAACCCTTCTGACTTCTGACTTCTGACTTCTGATATCCGAAGGTGTATCCTTTAGGACTTCTCGCAAATTTAAAGTGTTGTATCTAAACAGGATTTAGTATGATAACTGTTAACTGAAATGACATTCGCTCGTGTATGTTAAGCAACAAATCATCAATATTACAAAAAATATTTAGTTAAACCTGTTTGTGACTCTACAAATTCTTCAAGATTAACCTTAGATTTTTCTTCAAGAATTTGGTCGATCAGAAAAATGTTATTTTTGGTAATAATTTTATCAACTCCAAGTAATAACTGAGAGAGTTTATTACAGTCAGAAGTATCTGTAGATTTTAATTTTATATTAATCGTTATATTGTTCCCTTGGGAATCAGAAATAACATTGACAAATCTACGATAGTTATTGTTATTAGCAAATATATATTCAAAATTAATTTCTATCTTAGAGACATTTTGTAGAGAAAATTTACCAGCTATGATTTTAGTATTTCCGACTTTAAAATACATATAAGATTAAGATTTTGTCAGGTTGATTTATGCAGTTTATAGCGGTTCTCACAGTTGTGCGGTACACCCAATGAACAATGAACGATGAATATGCGAAGCGGTTATCCGAAGGTGTATCCTTTAGGAATCCTTTAGGACAAAAAGCTTAAAGTTAGTATCCCTCACCAGTACGAGAACTGCTATAGATTACCTTCTACGAGATGCAATCAAAAGTAATTGAGCCAACTGTAAAAGAGCATAAAAAGCAGTAGCTACATAAGTCCAAGCAGCAGCTTGTAATACAGCCTTTGCTCCCCTATGTTCTTCTCCTTGCAAAATGCCCAATTCATCAATTAAATTTAAAGCCCTACGGGAAGCATCAAATTCTACAGGAAGGGTAATGATATGAAAAGCAATAACTCCTAAAAATAAAGCAATTCCAATATTTATCACCAGAGAAGAAATAGCTCCCATTCCACTCAAGAAAATTCCCCCCACTACCAATAAAGGACCCATATTAGAGCCAATGTTAGCAGCAGGAACTAGAGCAGCACGAAAGTTCATAAAACTATAACCCTGCTTGTCTTGTAAAACATGACCACACTCATGGGCAGCTACCGCAGCAGCAGCGAGGGATGTAGAATTATAAATACCTTGGGACAGTCTGACGGCTTTAGCATTGGGATCATAGTGGTCACTTAATTGTCCTCCAATCGACTCAATACTCACATCAGTAATACCCATTTGTTGCAAAATAGTACTGGCGACGTTTGCTCCTGTCATTCCCATGGTTGAAGGAATTTGGGAATAACGATTATAGGTGCTTTTAATATTGTTTTGCGCCCATAAAGTCAGAAGTGTCCCTGGAATCAAGATTATATAAGACCAATGATAAAACATAGTTTTTGTTCCTAGTTTCTTAATCTAACCTTTCTTTAACATCAGCAGCAAAGTCTTCATAACGACGCAAAGGAGTTACACTAAATCCGCTTACTAAAGTATACTTATTAGTTTAAAGCGTAGAATTAGCTTAAACCTTTCTGAATTCTGAATTCTGCATTCTAAATTCCCACACATTTAAAGTGTTGTATTCAAACAGGATTTAGTATTACCTCTACTTGTACGTGTTGTCCTATATGTTTCATAATTGGTAAATCTAGTAAGATACGGTCTAGAAGATCTGGGCTTTCTACATTAACTATAGCTATAACTCGGCGAGTACCAACGCATTTATTTCCATAGGTCAACCACAACTCTAGCAGCCTTAGCATTTAAAGCAGCATCCGCTTCTTCTGACCAAATGGCAAATAAATCTTTTTGGGTCATATTTGGGGCTTATTCTACATGAAAATCAAGATGGTATAGCATCGGTCTAATTTTCCTCGTTGTTGTTAGTTATAGTGATTTTTGTTGTATTGGAGAACAGAATAACGAATGATTTGACAGATTAATACCCCATTCTAGATAAAATAAATATTCTTAACTTCAACAAACATTCATTTATGTACTACTACATTCCACAACCGCCATTTTTAATACCGATTATGGGATTATTAATTGCTTTAGTCTTTGGTCTGACTTTTCAGATGCAAATGGAGACCAGAATTAAAAGCTGGCTCAAAAATCCTAAAATACAAGGTGCATATAGGTTAGAAGGGACAGACTTAACTCTGTCCTATCAAGGTATTTGTTTAGGAATTTGGATATTTCTGGGCGGTGGCTTGAAAATTTTTGGTTTTAGTGCCATTACAGCTTTTGGTTTTGCGCTTTTTCTAACTATCGGTGCTGGTGCATTTTTATGGCAGCAGTTTGGAGAAATGTTAGTGGAAGTTCAACAAAAAGGTCCTAGTGCTTTAGATTTAGATCGGTAGTTGTCTGGCGACTACTATAAGTCCAATGTCTTACATCAAGTCGGGAGTTTTCCCCTTGATGTAAGCAAAAATAACAAGTTTTGCTGCTAGTGCTTTACTCTATTCAATGATTAGTTACCTCAAAGGAACCATAATTCAAGTAAACAAAAATTTGAGCAATCGTTTTATTGCTGTTATTGAAGTCAATAATATTGGCTATGAAGTACAAATTACACCAAGTTTTTCTCGTAAACTAAAAACTGCCATAGAAGAAGAAAATCAAATCTTCACTTATCTCCAAATACAAGAAGATAAACAAATATTATATGGCTTTGAATCTTCTGTAGAAAGGGATTTATTTCGCCTATTAGTTAGTGTTAGTGGTATTGGAATGCAACTTGCGATCGCGTTAATTGATACTTTGGGTATTTCGGATTTAGTAGGAGCAATTATTACTAGTGATATTGTTGCTTTGACTAAAACTCCTGGAGTAGGAAAAAAGACAGCAGAAAGGATTTCTTTGGAGTT
>JASJDB010000311.1 GCA_030065315.1 Xenococcaceae cyanobacterium MO_167.B52
CTTGGCAATTTGAAGAGTCTTTAGCAATCGTACTATTAATTACCTTGGGCATTGGCATAATTATTAGTTTATTGTTATCAATTCCCACAATTATTAAACGAGGCTGGATTAACTCTCGAAACAAGAGAAAAATTGCTGAGTTGGAAGACAAAGTCAACTATCAACAAACAGAATTAACTAAACAGTCAGAACAAAGTAACCTCCTCATACAAAATAATCAAGAAATATTACAAGCTTTTTCTTTAACTAATTCAGTTACAGGATTTTTGAATCAAGAAGCAACAGTAAAATTGGTTACTTATTTGCTGCAACAAATTCAAACAAGAATTAATGAGCCTCGCTATAGTTCTTTATGTGTTTTTCTATTATCCGTTGAACCTGCAAAATCTCATCATAATATCTCTTCTCAAGAATGGGAAAACTCTATTAATCGAGGTATTGCCAAAAGATTGGCTCATGCTATTAACCCCAATAGTTTTCTAGGAGTTACTCATAAAAAGCGTTTTATCTGTTTGACTTTAGATTTGACAGGACAACAAGCTAATGAATACAGTGACTACTTAATTGGGCAATTAACCAACTCTCCATTGCAAAAAGCTGACGGAACAACAATGCCTTTAAAAGTCTATTTAGGAGGTGCAATCGCCGATCCAGCGGATAAAATTGATAGTCGTGGTTTTTTGCAGCAAGCAGAACAAAATTTAGAACAAGCCAGGGAACAAAAACGCAACTCAGTAATGATTACAGAAATAGTTACTGGTTCAGATCCAGGGGCAGTAGCAACTTAATTACCGACTATTTAACTAAACCAGCCCGTAACGCCCTAACTGCTGCTTCTGTGCGATCGCTGGCAGATAGTTTATCGAGGATATTACGCACATGAGTTTTTACCGTCCCCAGGCTAATATGGAGTTTTTCGCCGATCTTACTATTACTGTAGCCTGCCACAATTAGTTCTAAAACATCTAATTCTCGCTCAGTTAAGGGATAAGCTTGGATAAATTCCCCTTCTTCTGGGGTTAACGCCTTAATACTAACAGTTTCTTGTCTAATTAACTGGGAGTTGCTCTGGCGAACTTGCTGCAATACAATTTCTGCGATCGCAGGATCGATCCAAGAATGTCCTTCTGCTGTAGTTTTAATTGCTTCGAGCAATTGTTGGATCGGGATGTTTTTAATACAATAGGAATCCGCACCCGCAGCAAAAGCACTTAGTACTTCTAATTCATCATCGTGCATAGTTAGGATTAAAATTTTAGTTTTAATTGCTTCAGTATGGAAGTCTTTAAATTTTCTAGTTAATTCAATACCATCTATATCTGGTAAACCAATATCAACAATAGCAAGATCTGGTTGTAAGGTAGTTAATAACTTGAGTCCTTCAATACCATTAGCAGCCTCCCCCATAAGATTGATATTATCCTGTTGCTGCAAAGCAGTTCGCAACCCCATTCTAGTTAAATCGTGGTCTTCAATTAATACAACGCTAATAGTTTTCATCTTAATTAAATAAGAAATACGTCTTTAGATAGAAGCAAAAATAGCTTTTAGGTAGAACCCAACTGATTTATTAGTTAGATATGATTTGTTTAGTATTAAAACATTCATTTCTAACAATAAATTCGATTTAATCTCACTTCCTTGGATTATTCCCAGGTTTTAAAGAGAAACTGTATCTATGTTTGCTACTTTCATAGTTTTATCGCCTAAACAAAACTTCTATTTTGTGTTGAACTCATGGCAGAGGTTTTCCAAATTGTAATTACTAATCATAGCGAAAAAGACGAACTATCTCTCAACAATGTTCTTGAACAAGCAGGAATAAAAGCAGAGATTGTTAAAAATGACTACTATAAGCAAAAAATTGCAGCTCTTGAACACCAGATAGCTATTCACAAACAACATCTAAATGAAAACCAAGAACTTATAGTTATCTTACAAAATATCATTCAACAGCAGCAGCAAGAAATTAAAATTTTTGAACAGCTAAAAACTAAGTTGCTCCGAATTTTATCCCACGAATTACGAACCCCCCTCAATCTCATTCTGGGTTATAGTCAGTTAATGTTACGTCAGCATTATGGTCGCCTCAATCGCCGACAATTAACCATAGTGGAAAAAGTACTTTTGGGTGGTAGAAACTTGCTGAAATCTCTTGACAAAATGCTCGATTTATCTAATTTGGAAGCAGATTGTCTGCCATTGCAAATAGAGCAATTTAATCTAATCTATCTAGTAGAAGATATCATTAAAGAACTGGTTACTCAAGCAGAAAAAAAACATTTAAAATTACAAGTAGATTGTGATTTACAAAATCCCCTAATAGTAAGCGATCTCGTAAAGTTAAGACAAATTTTAATTGACTTAATTGAAAACGGTATTAAATTTACTGAACAAGGATCTGTCCAGATCACTGTCACAGAAGCAACTAGGGAGCAAATTATTATTCAGGTAAAAGATACAGGAATCGGTATTCCTGTCGAACTGATAGACCAAATCTTTGATAAATTTTGGCAAGCCGATCAAAGCCTACAACGGCAACATCAAGGATTAGGATTAGGACTTGCCCTAGTTAAAAACTTAGTAACAATCATCCAAGGTAGAATTACAGTTGAAAGTCAACTGGGTCAGGGTTCTACCTTTACTATTTCTCTGCCTCGGCAATTAACAATTAACCATCACCAATCAATAGATGAAAGATGAAACCTTGCCAGCAAAAAAGATTTTAGTAGTTGATGATTCCTTTGAAAATCTGTGTATGATTGAAGCAATTCTGGACTCTGCGGGCTATCAGGTCAGTTTAGCGGAAGACGGAGCTAATGCCTTAAGTCAAATTCAAACTTACCCTCCCGATTTGGTCTTATCTGATGTGATGATGCCCAAAATGAATGGTAATGAATTAACAAGGAGAATTCGAGAGCAGCCAGATTTACCTTTTATTCCCATTTTATTGATTACCGCTCAAGATAAAGCAGATGTAGTTGAAGGATTGGATGCAGGAGCAGACGATTTTATTCGTAAACCGATTGAGATTGACGAGCTATTAGCAAGGGTGCGCTCTCTCCTCCGATTAAAACACAGCATAGATGAACGGGAACAGATGGCAAGGTTACGAGAAGACTTTGTTTCCCGCCTGACCCATGACTTAAGAACACCTTTAGTTGCTGCTGATCGGATATTGACCTTATTCCAAGAAGAAGCTTTTGGCGCACTAACTGAAACAATGATAGAGGCGATCTCCACTATGAAAACCAGTAATCATAATTTACTGGAGATGACTAATACTATCTTGGAAGTTTATCGCTACGAAGCTGGTAGAAAAAGACTAACTTTTACTAATTTTGATTTAGTCGAGTTAATTGAAGAACTAATTAAAGAATTACAACCCCTTGCGGAACAAAAAGCAATTGTCCTTACGTTGAAACATAACAAAAAACTAAATAAGGAAATTGTTGGTTCTCGTTTAGAAATACGCCGTCTTTTGACCAATTTAATTGGTAATGCCCTTAAATTTACCGATCAAGGTTCTGTAACTCTCAGTTTAAGCGAAAAAAACAATTTTATAGTTATTAAAGTTCAAGATACTGGCTGTGGCATCTCTGCAACAGAACAAGTCAATCTCTTTGAAAGGTTTCGGCACGGAAATCATCGACTTTCTGGTAGTGGGCTAGGATTGCATCTCGTCCGCCAAATTGTTGAAGCTCATCAAGGAACAATTGACGTAGAATCAGAACTAGGTAAAGGAAGTTTGTTTATAGTACAATTGCCCTTGACATTAGAATAAGATATTTGTACGGCAGCTAATAACAATATAGTATTCCTGATTAACTTAACCTTAGAAGTGGGAGGATGTCTGAAAAGTAGTTAGTGGTACTTAAAAACAGTCTTTACTACCCAAATAATTAAGCTTTAAGTCCAATTACTTTGTCAAGCTTGAGTAAACAGAAAGTATCAATGGGAACTTCTCAGACATCCTTTGAGAATGTTATGAATACGTCGGATTTGAAGAGTTATCAAATTCAAATATTCCAACACTCGTGAGCAACGCCATTAGACATATAACCAAGATGCAGGAATCCGCCCTTCGAGAGAAAACAAGATATCCAGCAGTGAGCAACGCCATTAGACATATAACCAAGATGCAGGGCAAATTCTACAACCCATAACAGAAAATAGCTGATACAAGATTGTACAAGCACCCATCTCCAAACACTGCTTAAAATGGCTCACGACTCAATATTATCAATCAAACCAATCACTGAACCCATTGATTTACAAAGCTTTAAGCAAAATGCAGGTACCTCGGTAAGACATAAAATCGCTGGAACAACTGATATTTAAAGGGTACAAGGATTTTTCTCACTCAAAACTTTCCAACATTCACCAGGTGCTTGTTTTTAATCAGTCTGAATCACTGTCCAAGAACAATCGGGAGGAAAATCCCCATCTGTCTTTTTCAAAGAATAGCGTAACCATCTTGTTCCCCTTGAACCCACATGGTCAACCCAATAAGGTAGAGTCATCAATCCCCAATTGTCTTTCACCAACCATCTTTTATCTCGCTTTATATATTTCTCACAAGCCAATCTAACCGAATTAACTAAATCGCTACTTTCTCCCAAATATAAACAACCAAAACGTTTCACACCAGCAGGATTAGTTTTTGCTTGATAGACTCTCTCTACCAGAGTGGGCTTTACTTCTTCCCCTGACGAATCTATCCAGAGGATAAATTTAATATCAGTCAGAATTTCTTGCTGTTCGGGTACAGTATTTCTTTTGTCACTATAATCTTTAACTTTAAAGCGTCTCATCTTCCTCAACACTTGAGACTTCTGTGGTTGGGACAACATCGCTATTGCTAGTTTTACTCCACAATGTTTTCTTGAATCTGTCTCTCCTACCAAAGAAAGTAACATTCCATAAACAGTTGACGGAGGTGGTACAGGATAAGTTTTCCCATATTCCCTACTACGAGACTGACGAAAAGTCCCACAAGGAACATCGACATACAAAGCAATAGTATTCATTGATTGGAAGTAGTTTCTGATGCTGGTATTTCTAACTTTAAATCTCCAGCAATAACTTGTTTCAACTCAGTAATAAGCTTCTTCTTACTTTGATTAATATGAACATTTTCTAGTTCAAAATTTTTAGCAATCTTACCCCCAATCCATAATTCATCTGGATTGATGTCTTCTACTGTTACTAAATCAATTACATCACTTGATATTGTGGGTTCTGAATAGATTCCAGGTCTAGTTTCCAATTGCTCAAAACAATAAAATATTTCTGGCGAACTTTCTTCTGTCCAACGAAGTACCATACTTTCTGGAGAAAAATCATAGCAGAACACATTATTATGTGCTCCTACCTTACGAATCGACATTAAACCATCTAAAACAGCGAAAGTTCGCGATTTATCTTTGAGATGATTGCAATCTAAACCAAATACATACTGATAGCGAGTGTTATGAAATTCTATAAAGTGTAAAGAAGTAGAATCTTTGTCCCTGCCACTTGTAGCATTAAAAGTGACTCCTCCATCAAAAGGAGTGAGGGAAAATGCTCTATTTACCCCCAATGCGCCTAATCTCTGAGGATGTCTGGTTTGGGGTTGTTCATTATCTTCTGTATCTAAAGCGTTTTCATTCACTTGTTCTGTAACTTCTTCTCTAGCAGCTTCAGCGCGGAGATAACCCAAAACATCATCATCAATAAATGTTTCTGGGTCAAAATTGCTATCTGTCCAGGTATTGATAAACTCATCTGCATCCCAAACACGATTGACTTCATAATCATGTTGTTGCCAATAGTAGCGTAATGACCAACGAATCGCATCGCTATTAACTGTAGAGTGCATTTTATTACGCCACTTGGATTTTTGTAGAGGACTAATATTACCCTTACTTTTCCCATGGTTCAAAGATGCCGAACCATAGTTAGTCATTAAAGTACCAAATAAGTAATACATAAATTTCTGAACAAGCTTATTGGGATTGAAATTACGATGCTGATTCTTGTAAGATTTCCTCTGTTTCTAAAAATATTTCGGTGATTGGTTTCTGGTATAAGAAGAAAATAGCTGCTTGATAGTTAATACTCATTAACATCGTCCAAAACTTAATTGGAATCTTGCGTAAAGAAAATTTTTGCGGTTTATAACTAGCTAAAGCAATTAATGCTAAGTTTCTGGTTTTTTGCCAAGCTATTTCACTAACTATTAGAGGTAATACTTCTGACCACTGGTCATACAATGCCGAATTAAGACCTGCTCTAGCTAAGAAATCAGACAAAAAATCTTCTAATGATTGTTGGTCATAACAGCAACTAAGTTCACTCCTAATTCTTTCATATTCCCGTTCAATTCTGGGTTTTTCTCCTTTTTTAGTGCGACTATAAATTTTGGCGTAGATTTTTCTTAAAGCTTCGTGAAAGGCACGAATAAAATTTTGATAGATTTCCAGTTCTTTATCTTGTTCAATCATGGCAAGTAATCCCTTACGATTAAAGACTAACTGTTTTTCTATATCTGCTAATGGATTTGTTTCATATATATTTTCCCAAAAGTCTGTCCACCAAGGTAAATTATCAGTCAAGTTATGAGCAATAATAGAGCGGATTAAATTAATTTTAACGATGAAGCTTTTTTCTTCTTTAAAGATGGTGTTTTTAGCGAGGTGTTGACAAGTAAATTGATAATCTTTAATTGCTTGAGGTGTAATTATAAAATCCTGAATATCAAATATAGCTCTTTGCTGAGATTTTTTGTTTAGTTTTTCATAGAGTAAAACCTGACAAAACTCCAAATTTATTTGAGAGCTTGATTCTTGAGTGTAATGATAATACTTTAAAGCTGCTTCTGCTAAATTATTAACATATAAATCTACATATTTGATACTTTTTAAGTTCCAACATCGAACAGCAGCCGTTTCTAAGTTATGCACTTCAGGAATTACAATTACATATCTAGTAAGTCGGTCATCATAAGTTTTAACTGAATCAGATTGCAGAATATAATACTGACACACTAAAGGAAGAAATAATAAAGCAAAAGCATATTCTACTTTTTCTTCTATTTTATTAACCTCATTAAGTTTGGCATGACGAACTGTTGATCCAGGATATAGCCAACTAACAATCTTGACGTAATCTGTACTTAAATTCCCAAAGTCGTCACATAATTTTTCGGCAAAAGTTTGATGAACATAAGAATTAAGCTCCTTATACTTCAATGAAAAGTTGATGTTGTTGATCTTAAATGATTGAGAACTAATTTTGCTTTTTTTATAAAATCTATTAAGTCTTAAAAAAGTATCATTAATTGCTTTGTGATTATGTATCTTATTAATTAATGTGAGTGAACAAGATTTCGTACCAGTAAAAGTTATTAATCCATCTTCATCAATCTGAAAAGACTCTTTAATCAACCAATTTAAAACAGGAAAGTCTTCTCCTTGCCAATCCAAACTAATGGAAGTAGTTGTTAAATTCCAGGTGAGATTACCAGGGCGTTGAGCAGGATTGGGATATTTTTTCTCTAATGCTTTTAAACTCATCCATAATCCTGTAATTCCTCCACGATGAATTATTGTCGTGTCATTCGCTTTGAGGGAAAGAAATATTTTAGACTGTGGTGTGAGAATCATTTTGCCTCGGCGCGACTCTTCCAAGAGGGAACAAATACTCCACACATCATCTTGTGTTTTCCACCAATCCCGTGTTGTTGTAACTTGAGAGAATCTTCCTCATTTAAGTCGGCGACTTCTACTCCATATCCTCTGCTAGGGAATGTTCCTTCTTTGTTCTTGATCACCATTTGTCTGCACTGTAGTTGACCATTTTTTTTCTGGAGAAGATTAATATTTCCTTGGATGCCTAATGCTGCTAATTGACGCTGTGCTGCTTCGAGAAAAACTTGAGGTTCGATGCAGCGTCGAATTACAACTAACCGTGAATAAAGAGTACATGAAGAGGTTAATGCTTTATATTCAGGAATGCCTAAATGGAATTGGCTTTGACCAATATTAAATGTTTGTTCCACTAGAAATTCGTAAATTTGAGATATTTCTTCTATAGGTATCCTGACTTGAAGACGAGAGCGTTTTGTTAGTCTAAGTTGCTTTGTGGAATTGGGGATTCCTGCAATGGGATGAATGCTGATGTTTTTTAACTCATGTAGATTAGGACAAATACGAGATAAGGCAGAATAGATAATATAGCCATTATCTAAGGGTAATAATTTTCCTGTTAGGGGAAATCCCAAATCTACATAGGAACAGTCTATCATCGAGAATTATGAGATTCAAAAGTAATTTTTTACTTCTTGAAACAAATTATAAATTACTTTTTAGTATAAGCTTTCCGTCACGGAAAAGTTATGCTTCCAGTCACACAACTTTTTCAGCAAATCCTATTTATTGATTAACGGGACTGGCGCGATTTGAACGCGCGACCTAGTGCTTCAGATTGGTGTGAGTTTCCCCACT
>JASJDB010000312.1 GCA_030065315.1 Xenococcaceae cyanobacterium MO_167.B52
TAGAATGCAGAATTTAGCCCTAAAGGCACTAAAGTATTCCCTTCGGTCATTCCCTATCGGTCAATTCAGAAAGGTTTAAGCTAATTCTACGCTTTAAACTAAAAGTATACTTTGGTAAGCGGATTTAGTGTAATATATTACCTTCCCGCAGAATATTTCAACTGATAACTAAGACTAAGTAACTTCAGCCATAAACCAGGATATTTCTTTTCTAGCCAAGATTGAGAGTTTTTTAACCAACCAGGAAACCAACTACTGAGTAAGGATTTTTTGACTGAATCTAAACTAAATGCCCAGTAAGAACCCAGCCATTTTAACAAGTCTTGAGTTCCTGCCATCTGCCAAACCCACCATAGTAAAGCAGGATTCTTTCGTGCAGCAATTAAAGCTAATCGAGTAAATGTCCACCAATCGGTACGATCTTTGATGAATGTATCTGCTACTTCGGGAGGTTGAGCTTCTAGTAACCCAAAGAAGGTATTTAACATCGAGTTGATGCGCTGGGGTGGTAATACCTGATGAGTGGGTACCATCATCCCTCTAGAAAAGAGCCAGGTAACGGATATATTACTTTGATAAGCGCGAATTTGACTCAGATGTTCTGAAGTTAGTAAGTCGTGTTTGAGGGCAGTATCCAGTAAAATAGTCAGGCGGTCTAAATTTCTGACTAGAGAACCAAAACCTGTAAAAATTAGGGGAGACTGTAAGGATGCAGCATCTCCAATGGCAAGAATACGATCAAAGGAAACAGCACGATCACGACTATTGGTGCTAAAATGTCCAGGAATATAACCAAAAGTAGCTTTTTTCCAAACTAATTCATCCATATTGCAACGGCGGTATTCTGGCAAAATACTAAAGAAGTCTTCATACATCTCTAATAGTGAACCAGGGTTTTCTGGATGTACTTGATGGTAGTGGAAGAGATAAAAAGTTAATTCTCCATTACCTGCGGGAAATAACTCCCAGATTAACTGTCTTCCTCTAGAGATATCTCCGTGAGAATTTAATACATCCCCATATTGCTCATCCCAAACTGATGGTGCAATACCTTCAATTACTCCTCCTACTGTGGGACAAACACTATCAAAGGCTTGTTTCCCATTGAGTTGCCAAGCTATAGGGGAAGCTGTACCCATAGCATCAATCAAGAGTCTTCCTATAGCTTGTTTGGCTTCCTTACTACCTAAATCTACTAGTTCTACTTGAATATTATTTTTCCCAACATCAGCACGGATAAACTCTGTTTCGTCCCAAATTTCGCCCCCTGCTGCCAGCAGCTTATCTCCACAAAATTTCAAGAGTTTTTGGGAGTCAATAGCAATGTTTAAAACTTTAGGAGTGTGCAATACTGGTGCTTTAAGATGGTTTGGGTTGTAAGCATCAAAGAATTTATTAAATCCATCTTTGTATTCTGCTGCGATCACGTTTTCAAAGTCTTGAGCAGTAAATAAACCTAAATTAATTAAGCTTTGGAATTCATCACGGGAAATATTCCACTCCCGATTCATTCTACCGAAAGGCAATCTTTCTATTAACAAGACGCGATAGCCTTTTTGCGCCATCACCGCAGCATGAATGACTCCTAATGCACCACCGATATAAATTAAATCGTATTTAATGTTCTCGGAGTTTTGCTTATTACCTGTATTTCTAAAAATTACTTCTTTGGGTTGCTGAGGATTCTTGACACTTTCGCGCCAGCGTTTTTCCCACCAATAAACTCGATTGAGATCGTATTCTCCTTCAGGGAATTTCTGAAAATATTTTACTGTTTGAGGATAGTATTCTCCTAAAGCTTCAAAAATAGATTGATTGGATAAGTCGATCTCTGGCGGTGCAGGATATTGAGGAGGAAAAGCCTGACGAATATCTGTCACTAATTTTTGTTTAATCCCAGCAACATTAGATTTTTTAGTACCCCAAAGAAACATCTTAAGATAAGTTGTCCTCTGTACTGTCCAGACAAATATAGATAATTCAGTTTCAGAGTCTGAAGATAATTGCAAGCGTATTCCGTCAGGAGTTGTTATCTTAGTATAGATTTGAGGTTGCCAAGTTTCTTGTAACCATTGGCGAACAATAGTAATATCGGGGGTTGGAACTTCAATGTATAGGATTTCTTGCATCTTCAAATATTAATTTATTCTTAAGAAAAACTGACTTAGGGCGAAATTGGGATATAAGAGACAGATTAGACTTGCAACAAAAAATTATTTTTATTTTTTATTGGTGAAGATTAAAGAGATACATCTTAATCATATTATTTTGGGAAACTATAACTATGAATGATTCTATACCAGTTACCACCGAGGAAATCTTAGCTTTAGGACAAAATTCCGTAAGTGAGGATATTATTGCAGTTGCGATCGCTGCTGTAGTCAAAATAGCTTTAAAACAAGGTCAATCTCTAGAAGAGATACAAGAACAAGTTTTACAAGATGACAGTATACTTGATCTCTTGCAGCGTCGTTGGTTGATGGATTTAGTGGCTAAAGCTTGGGAAATGCTTTCTTGAACATTTATCATTGAACATTTATCATTTATCATTTGTTCTCGATTAACCACTAACCATATCCTTTAGGAATCCTTTAGGACTAACAATTAACCATCAACAAACTTTCAAACATAGCTTTGCCATCAGTTGCTCCAATAGCAGCGTCGGACGCTCTTTCGGGATGAGGCATCATTCCGAGTACATTACCTTGTGGATTGATAATTCCTGCAATGTTGTTGAGAGAGCCATTAGGGTTGTTTTCTGAATTGATTTCCCCTGCTGCACTACAGTAGCGGAAAATAACTTGATTATTGTCTTCTAAGGCTTTTAGGGTTTCTGGATCTGCATAATAACGTCCTTCTCCATGAGCTATGGGAAAAGTAACTACTTGTTTTTCCTGGTATTTACTAGTCCATAATAGATCGTTTCTTTGTACTACCAAAGGAACACGATCGCAGATAAAATGTAAATCTCGATTCCGAATTAAGGCTCCTGGTAATAAGCCTACCTCTGTTAATACCTGAAACCCATTACAAATCCCTAAAACATATTTTCCCTGTTTAGCATGATTAATAATACTATTCATTACAGGAGAAAACCTAGCGATCGCTCCACAACGGAGATAATCACCGTAACTAAAGCCCCCAGGAATCACCACAAGATCAATATCCGAAATATCTGTTTCCTGATGCCAGATCATGCGGGTAGGAAGATTTAAAATACCTTGGGTAACCGTTGCCATATCGCGATCGCAATTTGACCCAGGGAAGACAATAATACCAACTTTCATAACTTTTTAGGATAATGGTTAGTAGTTAGTGGTTAGTTGCTAACTGAGTAAGTTCAAAACAATAATTTTCAATCACAGGATTTGCTAATAAGCGATCGCATATCTGGTCAAGTTGAGTCTTAGCATCTGATTCATCTGTTGCAGTAAGCTCTAACTCGATGTATTTGCCAATTCTAACTCCTGTGACACCTTGATAACCCATTTGTTTGATGCCAGATTCTACTGCAACTCCAGCAGGATCGAGAACGGAAGAACGTAGAGTAACATAGATACGAGCATGATATTTATTAGCCATAAGCCTTGGGCAAAAAGCACAGTCTCAAATATTTTAACGGGAAAACTAACCCAATTAGTTTAGCCTAGAATAAGTCACAATCAATATAAGAAAAACTATTCATGAAAGCTCAACGTACTCGCTCTCAAGAAAAAGTACTAGCAATATTGCAGAATTTAAAGAAAGCTATTTCAGCGCAAGAACTATATATTCAACTACGCCAGAGTAATCATAATATGGGTTTGGCTACGGTTTATCGTTCTCTAGAAGCTCTGAAATTACAGGGAGAAGTAAAAGTTAGGATTTTACCTAACGGGGAATCGGTTTATAGTTCAATTAATCGCGATCTCGCCGAAGGGGAGGCACTGCGTGATCGTCATCATTTAACCTGCGTTAATTGTAATAGGTCAATTCCGATTAAGGAATGTCCTGTTCATGAACTTGAAAAACAATTAGAACATTCTCACCAATTCAAAGTTTATTATCATACTTTAGAGTTCTTTGGTTTATGCGATCGATGTCAGGAACAGTAATATTTATCTTGAAAAATGGTGTTATGGGAATTCTCAAAAACTAGTTGATAAAACAGATTTGTGAATTAAGTTTTGCCATTCTGGGGAACTGCAAAGACGTGGAATATCAATGCGATCACCGTATTCAGAAGCATATTGATTAAAAGACTCGATCCAGTGAATTACTGTTTCTGTAGGATATTTTTTGCTATATTTTAGTGATTTAGCGAGGTAATTAGTCATTTCTGATAAATTTCCCGTATCATAGAGTCGCCAAGCACTCCATACTAAGCTTTGATATCGAGATTCTGCTTCTAAAGCTTTTGTCTTGGATGTAAGGTGAGAATTACTAAAAAATCTCTCCAGAATCAAATCTAGTTCTTGAGCTTGTAAGGAGGTATTTTTAGAAGCATTTTTTTCATGCTGTCGATAAGCTACAGTTGCTTGTTTGACCCAGGTTGCGGGACAACCGATACCTGCCAAACGTAACACCAAATCTACATCGGGGGTCTGTTCTAGGGTGGTATCAAATTTTTCACAACGTTCTAGCCAAGAACGACGAAATAACATTGCACCTAAAAATACAGGTTTCCAAATAATCAAACTCTCTAAATCTAGCTGAGGCAAATTGTACCAAGGTTCTACTGCTGCAAGCTTAATACCTTCTGTGTTGACAATTTCCCATCCACTATTAACCAAGCCAATAGAAGAGTCTTGCTCTAAGATTGCTACTTGAGAAGAGAGCTTATGGGGCAAAAAAAAGTCATCCTGGTCTAAAAAAGCGATATATTTACCCTGTGCAATTTCTAAGCCTCGATTACGGGCTTGGGCTACTCCTTGATTTTCTTGATAGATATATTTAACTTTATCTTGATATTTATTAACTACTTCTTGTGTATTATCTTTTGAGCCATCATCTATTACAAGAATTTCATAGTTATTGTAGTCTTGAGTTAAAACACTTTCTATAGCTTTTGCGATGTAAAGTGCGCCATTATATGCAGGGATAATCACGCTAACAGCAACATTTAACATTGATCATTCATTAATTTTAAGATTCCTGACTTATCATTCCCCACTCATTACTCATAATTTAACTATTAACCATATTTGCTGCTAATTCAGTAAAAGCTTGATCTACATTAGTATTATTTTTGGCTGAAGTTACGATCGTTTTAATAATCTGAGAATTGGCAGTAAAGTTATTTAATTCTCGAAGTTTGGTTAATTTATGTTCTTCAATTATGTCGGATTTATTTAAAGCCACAATAGCGACTGCGTTAGGGTTAGTTTGAAAAAACAAGTCAATATGGGCTGGAAGATGGTCTAGAGTTTCTTGACGACTTAAATCACCAACAATTATTGCCCCTGTTGCCCCCTTAAGGTAGTTAGGTACAATAGGTTTGAATTTGGTACCCCCTTCAATATCCCAAATGATTAAGTCGATTTGTTGCGATGAGGTTTCAAGATTGACCACTTTACGAGCTATTTTAATGCCTATAGTTGTGAGATATTGTTCACTAAAAACACCTTCAACAAAACGTCTAATCAAGCTGGTTTTACCAACACTAAAATCACCTATTAAACAAACTTTTTTCGAGACTGTTGACATTTTCTAGGGTAGGGTTTTTTAGGGAATAAAAGGTTCAAATCTAACATGGCGACTTAGCCATAGGGGTTGATCTGGGGTGATATCAGGAGGCAAGAGTTCCTCATTTACGATTTTTAATCTATTAGCATCGATTCCTTGAGCAATCGCTGTTTGATAAACTGCATTTGCTCTTTCTAAGATTAACTTTTGATTGAAACTGTTGGAACCTCGACTGTCGCTATGACCGATAATTTTGAGGTTCAAAGTAGGATGCTCTTGTAAAAACCGCTTTATAGAGTCAATTTTATCAGCTTCGGTGGGATCTGTAATTTCTGACTTTCTGGAACCAAAATAGATTCTTGTGTCTAGAGTTGGTAGTTCTTTTTTGACATTGAATACTACTTGCTGAACCCCAGGAATATTAGAAATATAGGAAGTAACGGTTTCAGTAGAGACTGTGTCTAAAATAAAACCTGTAATAGTAACTCGATAGTCTTGATAGTCAGATATTATTCCAACTCCTGGAAGTTGATTAAGAAGCTGAGAGACTCTAGTTACTTCTTGGGCGGTAAGAGTAGGATCGGGAGGAACATCTACCGCAATAATCTGATTATCGAGATTGAGATCTTCTTCTTCGGCAATTTCCGACACAATTTCTTGCGCCAAATTACGAAGATGATTACTGGCAACCTTTCCTGTGATGGTAATGTTCTTCCTATCTACTTGAGATTGAAGACGATACACCGACAGTTGAGGATTATCATCTAGCTGCACTGCAACTTTTTCCCTAATCCTTTGGGCTTTGACAGCACGATATCTAAAAATACCCCAAGGAAGTAAAATACTGGCTAATATGATGATTATTAACCACAGTAAAATCGGAGCAGACTTTTTCTGATTAGCTTCTGAAGTGTCATCGGTTTCGATGTGAGCCAAATCTTTGAGTACTAGTTTGACCGATGGGGGAATAGTGGCAGGATCTCCTTGGTAGTTTTCAATTTTATCTCCATATTGCATTACTAGCTTACTTAGGGTTTCCCTAATACGATCGCGAAATTCCGTCTGGGGTTGACCACTGACTACTACTGCGATATAGCAATATCCTGCTGCTTCTAACAGAATTTCAAAGTTGCCATAGTCTATTTCACTTAATTCCGAGCCTGAAATAATACAGTCATTGGCGAAGCTACGAATGGCAGTCAGCATTCCTGCGACTAAGTCTGACTCTAGGGGATGTTCTTTATCTGGTTGTACTTCACAAATAATTAACCCCGAATCTTTCTGGATCAGAAAAATTGCTTGAACCTTGCAAACTATGGATTCTTGTAAAATTAATTCTGCTTCCGATATGCCCCGCATTTTTGCCCGTATTTTGCGAGAAATACCTTCTCTACTCAAAGAGTTCTCGATTTTTTGATTAATTCTACCTATTTCTTCTGCCAGATATTTAGAAATTGTATTACCAATCACTGGATAAAGAGCATCCACCATCGCATCTTTTTCCAGTTCAATTTGAGCTTTGATCGCTTTTCCCATTTCTGAACCCAAAGCTAAGGAAATGGCATCTTGATCCAAACGGATTTGTTCTTCGATGGATAAAGCTAATTCAGGTGCGATCGCTTTTCCCATAGATTTTGGCTCTATTTTTATTTCTTGACTAATTGCATCTGGTAGAATTCGAGCGATCGCCAAAGACATTTTATCTAAATCTTGACTACTTCTTTCCTGAATTGCTCGATCAATGAAGGGAATCATGGTCTGTAAAATCAATTCTTGAGAATCGTTTACTTTGACACTTAAAAGTTCGATCATCAAAGGGATCAGATTATTTAAAGATTCTGCTAACTCATCAAGTCGGGCTTCTTTTTGCACAATCCAATCATCTATCCCCAGGTTGAGAGCATCAGCCGAAAAAGTATCATGATCAGCTTCGTGAATATTTTGCTCCCTGAGACCAGAAATAGCCGAAGAGATGGCTTGGATCCGATCATCTAATACTACTTCCGCAACTTTTGTCACCGATTCTGCTACTGGTTCTATCGGTTTAGGAATTTCAATAGAGTTTGGCTCAATATTATTATCCTCTGTTGTTTCTTGGCTTGAATCAACAGCTAAATCTTTTGATTCAACTTTAGAAGGAGTTTTTTGAGCAACAAAAGTTGGCTTTTTTTCTGGTTTAGTCAATGAGGGTTGCTGTTGGTGTGGAGAAGATTCTGGCTCAGAATTAGTAGGTTTAACTGGGGTTTCTACATCTAACAGCAAATCTATTAGTTGATCTATAGAGTCAGGCATATTTCAGTTAATGTGCATCTTCAAACTTAGCTTATAGCAGCTAATCCTATCAATAGATTCTTGTAACTTGCTTATCTTGTAGTTTTAAAGATATATTAGGTAATTCTACTGGACGGCATTAATATAACAAAGGAATTTAAGAATCAATATCTCAATTATCAACAATGGATCGACAAATTGGAATTATGAGTCATTTATTCCAGTTGACTAAAATATGGGGAGACTGGGAAACTGATAGAAATCAAAGATACTAACCGTTCATGTCCGATATTGCTACTTTAATTGCTCAGATAGAAACAGAAGCTAAAAGAGAAGAATTTCCGATAGATATCCCTGTATATAAATCTGCTAATTTAGACCCGACTCATCCCGTTTTATATGCAGGAAATTTACACAGTCCTCTATGTTTTTTTGGTCGAGATTTAGGTAGAGATGAGGTTCATGCCAGACAACCTCTGATCGGTGCTGCTGGTACTTTAGTCCGTCAAGGATTTTATCAAGTAATACATGGTAAAAAAACTAGTAA
>JASJDB010000313.1 GCA_030065315.1 Xenococcaceae cyanobacterium MO_167.B52
TTAGCAAATAAAGCTCAGTTAGCAAGTTTAGAATCAATTGAAGCTAAAATAGCTGATAAAAATAGAGAACAAGCTGAGGTCAAACAGAATTTAGCTACTTTAGAAAAAGAACTAAAAAAAGCTCACAAGAAACGCGATCGCGCTTATGATAAATTCCGTAAGGAAGGTGGTAAAATAGCAGCGCAGAAGGATAAGTTACAGCATAAAATAGATTTACTTAAAAACACTTTAGAAAACTATCAAACAGAATTAAGAACAGTAGCAGCAAGTAGTTTGCCTTTAATGTTAATCACTGACTTATTATCTAATGCTGTCACTCAAGGGAAGCAAGAAATTAAAACTAAAAAACTGCAACAAGCACAAGATATTATTGAAGATAGGGATAATAAGTTATTAGGCTATTTACATCAAGAAGCCATATCAGGAGATGTTGTAACTCTCGTTAAATCTTTTATTGAACAAGAAAATCAATCTTTAGTAAATTCCCTCCAATCAGAGCAACATAATTATTTAGATATCACTGAAGAAGAATTACAGAAATTAATTAGTTTTCAACAAGATCGTTTACCTTTTCAGAAAAAGTCAGCTAGAGACACAATTAATAAACTTAAGAAGATCGAGTTAGAAATAGATAATTTAGAAAAGCAAGTAAATTTATCTGCATCACCAGAAGTTTATCAACAATTAGATGATGCAGTAAAAGCAACACAGAAAGAAGTTAGTAAATGGGAGTCTACTTGTGATGGAGAAAAGAATAAACTAGAAACTTTAAGTAAAGAAATTGCTTTATCCGAACAAGAATTAAAAACAGCTTTGAAAAAATGTAGTGAAGAAGCAATAAACAAAATTAATGAAGAACATATTGTTAATTCTATATATAGAGTACAAAAAACTCTGAAACTATTTCGAGAAAAATTAACTCTAAAAAAACTCAATAAACTAGAGAATGAAGTAACAGAATGTTTCCGCTATCTTTTACATAAATCCGATTTAGTTCATCGGGTTGCTATAGAAACCGAAACCTATCGCCTATCTTTGTATGATCCTCAAGGAATATTGTTACCAAAACAAAGATTATCCGCAGGAGAAAAACAACTACTAGCGATCGCTTTTCTTTGGGGTTTAGCAAGAGTATCAGGTAAAAACTTACCTGTTGCTATAGATACTCCTCTAGGAAGATTAGACTCATCCCATCGTACTAATTTAATCGAACGTTATTTTCCCTGTGCTTCCCATCAAGTAATTCTATTATCTACTGATACAGAGATTGGAAAACAAGAAATAACTATCTTAAGAAATCAAGAAGCTATAGCTAGAGAATATCTAATAAAATACGATTCTAAAGAAGGTCACACTACAGTTAAACCTGGTTATTTTTGGTAAATTTTTAGCCAAAATAATCCTCTTGCATAATTTCTTTTAATTGCACAAAATTATCTTCTGGCATTTTAAAAAGTAATTTCATCGCTTTTATCGCATCTTGATAAATATCTTTATATTCAGCATCCAAATAGTTTTTTAGACTGGGATTTTTTTTGATAATACGATTAATTCTACTTCTAAAATTAGTTACTTCAACCATCCAACCGTTGCGACAGCGATCAACTTCTGCTTGCCAATACTTGAGCTTAAGGATATGTTCTATTAGTCTTTGCATATAACTATCTAAAGCTCTTTTTTGACTCGCCCCGATATCGTCGATTTCATCGAGTAAATTATCCCAGTCCATCTCGTTAAACTCTCGGTTTTGAATTTTTATTTTCATCTCCTCAACCCAGAGATTAAAATCGCGATTGTGTAATTGTTTTAAATTACTATCCATTAGATATTACGTTTTAGTTTCATTTACCCTAAAACATTCAGAGTCCCTAGCATAGCTCCTGCTCATTTCAACAGATAACTTTATTAAGGGAAGAATATTCAGGTCTACCTTTAGCTACAGATTGGGCAAGAGAACGAAGCATTTTTTTGGTAGTTTCCCAGTTAACACAAGCGTCGGTAATACTTTGACCATAGGTCAGGGAATTACGCCTATCAGATAAAGATTGATTACCTGCCATCAGATGACTTTCAATCATAACTCCAATAATATTGTCTCTCCCAGCTTCAATTTGTTGAGCAATATTTTCTAAAACTATTGGTTGTTGATTATAGTCTTTATTACTGTTGCCATGACTGCAATCAACAATAACACGGTTATTCAAAGCTTTATTTTTCAATGCTTTGGCTGCGGATTCAATATGGTCTGATTGGTAGTTAGCTCCATCTGCACCACCTCGGAGTACTAAATGACCGTCAGGATTACCAGTAGTAGTAATAATACTAGCTAATCCGTCCAGATTAATTCCCAAGAAATGATGGGGAATTCTCGCAGCTAACATGGCATTAATTGCTGCTTTCAAACTACCATCTGTCCCATTTTTGTAGCCAACGGGCATAGATAGTCCAGAAGCCATCTGACGGTGAATTTGGCTTTCTGTAGTCCTAGCTCCGATCGCCGTCCAGCAAATCAAGTCTGCAATATACTGAGGGGTGATAGGATCGAGCAATTCTGTAGCAGAAGGAAGATTAATTTCAGCTAAATCTAGAAGCAGCTTGCGTGCTAATCTCAAACCTGTATTAATATCGTAGCTATTGTCTAAATGGGGATCGTTAATTAATCCTTTCCACCCCACTGTGGTGCGAGGCTTTTCAAAATAGACTCGCATAACTATTTCTAGCTCATCACACAATTCATCTCGCAAACGAGCTAATCTCTGCCCATATTCCATGGCAGCTTTCACATCGTGAATGGAACAGGGTCCAACAATTACTAGTAATCTTTGGTCTTTACCAGAAAGAATATCACGAATGCGATCGCGAGTTTCGGTAACTAGAGTTGCTCCTTGTTCGGTAAGGGGAAATTCACTTTTAATAAATGCGGGGCTGAGTAAGGGTCTAGTTTCTGTTACGTGTAGATCGCTAGTATTCTTCATGGTAGTTTTAATGATTGGCTTGTTTAATTTTACCTGTTGTTGATTATCTGTTACGTTAAGAACTTATAGACTAAGACTTTTTCCAAGCTTGCCAAGCTGCTTTAAACCCGACAAATACACTACGAGTCGTAATTTGTACTTGATGAACTTGTTGTTTAGTATCAGTCAAAGTACGGTCAACTTGTTTAACAATTCCTGTGGCACTGCTTACTCCTTGGTCTATTTCTTCGGTCAACTCCCCAATTTCGATTCCTGTCAAGCGTATCGCTTCTAGGGTGGGGGGAAATTCCCGATTTAGGGTATCAAATAATTTTTCAGCACTGCGAGCAGCACGACCAACTTCTAGTAGAGTAGGAATAACTACTACCAATACTGCCGTTAAACTAACAGCTACTAATAATAAAGATAATCCTAACCAAACTAAAGGGTCGATGCTGAACATAAAGAATAAATTATTGCTAATTGCGGTCTTCAAAGGCTGAATTTTGTTCAATAGATGAAGTTGGAGTAGGTTTTGTTATGTTACGGCGGATTACTTTGGGGTCAAAAGCCGTCTTCTCAGTTTCAGTTCTTTCTAACTGACTGGCTTCTATGCCTGCTGCGATCGCAACTCTAAGTTTACTTAGGGTTGATTCCCAATTCTGTAATGCTTCATCAGAAAGACGATGGGCTTGAATTTGGAGCGTGCTGGACAAGTCTTCTGCTAATTCTGGTAGTGCATCAGCAGATTTTTTGAGAACTTTACGAGTTTCCTTTCCCGTACGCGGTGCGATCAACATTCCCACTATTGTACCCAAGGCAGCACCTATTGCTAAACCACCCGCGAATGTACCTGCTCGATTTCGCCCTGACATCCTGATTTGCCTCATCTGAGTAAGTTGATTGCCACTTTAAGCTTACCATCAACCTAGCAATGAGTTTGTAGTTCGGAGTTGGGAGTTCGGAGTTCGGAGTTCAGAGCTCAGAGTTAGTTGTTCATTGTTCATTGTTCATTGTTCATTGTTCATTGTTCATTGTTCATCGTTTATCCGAAGGTGTATCCTTTAGGGCATCGTTCATTGCTCCCCCTTGTCTCCCCAGTCTCCCCCTCACCTTGTCTACCCTTCAACCATATGCGTAGCGGTATCTTTTAAGATAACAAGCAACTTAAATGCGTAACAGCTTAATAGAGGGAACCCTGGAAGAGTTCTCTCTATATCATGATGAAAGTTTGATTTTATGTAGAATATTAAATTGCCTTACATTTCTCTAACACTGGGCTTGCCATCGATAACTTCCCCTACTAAAACTAGATCTGCTACACCGACAAACAAGCCATTTTCTAAAACTCCTGGGATGTTATTGATGGTTTTTTCTAATTCTTGGGGATTATCAATAGAATCAAATTTTACATCCACGACTAAGTTACCTTGATCTGTAACGACTGGACCTGCTTTTTTGATTCCCATTCGTAATTCTGGTTTACCACCAAGTTTGATTAACGCATTCATCACAGGGGTAATTGCCATAGGAATTACCTCTACGGGTAAAAGAAAGGTGGAGCCTAGTTTATCTGTGAGTTTACCGGCATCGACCACCACCACAAATTCATTGGCTAGGGCATCTACTACTTTTTCACGAGTATGAGCAGCACCGCCCCCTTTAATCAGATTTTTCTGTGGATCTACTTCATCAGCACCATCAATTGCCACATCAATATGGTCTATGGCATCTAAAGTAGTTAAAGGGATGCCATATTTTTTGGCTAACACTTCCGCTTGAAAAGAAGTTGGAACCCCCACAATATTAGTAATTTCTCCTTTAGATAAGCGATCGCCTATATACTCAATGGCATAAGCCGTGGTGGAACCTGTACCTAATCCTACTATGGAGTTTGACTTAACGCGATCGGCTGCTGCCTTTCCTACTTCCTGTTTCATCACTTTGATCGCATCAGCACTGGTCATTTTTTAATAACTCCCTATTTTTTATATTAACTCTGTAAAAATAATTTAATTTCTGCTGGTTTCAATCAGCAGCCTAAAATCAAATCACTGAACAATCATAAATATTATATGTAAATCAAACTATTGAAAAGAAAGGCATGAGAGCATATCTTTGTATTAATCAAGTCTCAGCCCCTCCTTCATAATTTGTTGTCACTGTTTTTTCTTAATAGTTGTCAATTACAACCCTAAAAACTGCCGAGGAATTAATGGTAATATTGACCAATCTCATTAACTATAATTACTAGACAGTTCCCAGACGAATCTTAGTTTTTAGCTGCTGCTAACATTTCTTTGAGCTTGGCTAGTTCATCTGCCCAACGGGGATCTGGTTGTACTGAGTCTTTAGAAGTATTGGGGCTAACACTAGTTTTCTTATTACGCTTGTTATTATTTTTGCGTTTGCCACCACTAGCTGTAGCATTTGCTCCCCCTTCTGCTTCTGACTCTTCTTTATCCTTATTTTTTGAACGGGGTAAAGCTTTTTCAATTTTCAGTGGGGTATCCATGAAAGGTTGACCATTATATTTTTCGATAAACTGATCGGCTAGTTCATCGCTAGGTACGGTGACAAAAGCAAAACCACGGCATTTTCCAGTTTTACGGTCTTTGATAAGTTTAGTAGATACCTGCTTACCTTCTTCAGCAAACATTTCGACTAAAGCTTCTTTATCTACGATTTCTTTTGGTAAGTTACCGACATATAAGCGAACGGACATTAAGAGATTCCTCCCAAGCTAATTTAGATTAAGTCTTAGTTTGATTTAGACAGAAAACATTTTCTGGTCAGGATTAGGCAAAAGCATAGTAGGGTCTGCCAAAAATTTTCGCACAAGGTGATTATTTGGCAAACTTTTCTACTGTATCAAGATATTGACCGTGAAATATGAAGACCTCAAAGTCTGCAACACGGTAATAAAATTTAGAGGAATGATATCAAAAACCATAAATGAGTCTGGTCTTACTGCCAGCATAGTTTCTTTCTTGGTTCTGGATTCTTTTTCCTTAGTTAACTCGATCAAAATAGGCTTTTTACCATAATCTGATGGGCTTGAATTGAATTGCACTTCAGGATAACAAATAATCCCTACTATTTAAAAATCCAATTTAATTTTCCAGTCTATATTTAATTATTACAGAATGTTTACACTATGGGTATGATTCTTTGATGAGTTTGACAAAATCTTTAAGGAAAATATCTTGATGGGATCTAATTAGGTAAGTAACCAAAATTATTTGTACATAAGTAAAGTATGAGCGCAGTTATCTTTGCTCCTCTGTTCCCCTGTTTTCCAAAAGTACACAATTAGTTTTGTTTAGGTACTTATCTTCCTAAATCCAGCATCGAATTGATAATTGAAGCGCATTTTTCAGTTATTGCAGTAAGTTCTTCTTTTTTTGTCGATTGAGGAGGAGCAATTACATCTCCAATACGGATCGTCAGGGGTACAGGACGGGGAAATGATGACCCAGCAAAGATTTTCTCTGTTCCCCACAAACTTACAGGAATTAGGGGAACTTGGGTTTTAGCTGCAATTAGAGCTGCACCTAGTTTGGGATGATGAATTCTGCCGTCTTTGGTGCGTGTACCCTCAAGAAAAAGACCTGTGATCCATCCAGCTTCTATGGCTTTGATCGCGGAACGAATCGCAGCTCGATCACTACCATCCCGATTAACAGGATAAGCACCATAGAGTCTGATACCAGATTTTAAGATCGGAACTTTAAATAGTTCCTCTTTTGCCATAAAAGCTACAGGACGACCCATACTGGTACTGAGAATAGGGGGATCGAAGTAGCTAGCGTGGTTACTAACTGCGATCGCTGCACCAGACTTAGGCACTTTCTCTACGCCATAAATACGCCCTCGGAAATAAGTATTAAATAAAGGACTAATTATGGACCATTTAAACAAATGATAAAGTACTAAATTAGAAACTGGTTCTCGCTCTCTAGCTGTCACAAAACACTCTCTACAGTATGGAAACAAATAATTCTCAAGCATTATACAAGATTGTTTCAACCTCCATCGCAAAAAATCTACAATCCCGTATTACTTTTGCTGAGTATATGAATTTAGTTTTGTATCACTCTGATTATGGTTACTACAGTTCAGGAATCGTTGACATTGGCAAAAAAGGAGACTTTTTTACTTCTGTAGCTTTAGGGAAGGACTTTGGAGAATTACTTGCAATTCAGTTACAAGAAATGTGGATTAAGCTAAATTGTCCTGAGTTGTTTACTGTAGTAGAAATGGGGGCGGGAAATGGAGATTTAGCAAGGGATATATTAAATTATTGGGAAAATAATAATCCTGAACTAATTAATAATCTGCAATATGTTATTGTCGAAAAGTCTTTATCTTTACAACAGTTACAGCAAGACAAATTACAAGATTTTGATCAAAGAATCAATATTAAATGGCAAACTTGGGAATACATCCTCGATAATTCTCTCATTGGTTGTTGTTTTTCTAATGAATTAATTGATGCTTTTCCTGTCCATCGAATTGCAGTAAGTGACGATAAATTACAAGAAATTTATCTTACATTAGATGCTAATGGTTTCAAAGAAATTCAAGATGAAGTTTCTACAGGAGATATTTATCAATATTTTGATTTAGTAGGAATAGATTTTAGTAATACAGAATATCCCCACAACTATCAAACTGAAGTTAATTTAGCTGCCTTAAATTGGTTGGAAACCGTAAGTAAAAAATTAAATAGAGGTTATATTTTAACCATTGACTATGGTTATCCTGCGGTTAAATATTATCATCCCCAAAGAAGCCAAGGAACTCTACAATGCTATTATCAACATCATCGTCACAATAATCCTTATGTAAATCTTGGACAACAAGATATTACCGCCCATGTTGATTTTACCTCTTTAGAAAATCAAGGGAAAAACTGTAACTTAGAAACTATCGGATTCACCAAACAAGGGATGTTTCTCATGGCTTTAGGATTAGGCGATCGCTTAAATGAGCTTTCTAATGGTAAATACAACATTATGGAAGTTTTACAGCGTCGTGATGCCCTTCATCAACTGATAAATCCTTTAGGATTAGGTGGATTTGGGGTATTAATTCAAGGTAAAAATCTAACCAAAGAGCAACATTCTTTACAAGGATTAAAGATTAATTAAATCACCAGAGTTCAATGAAAAATATTTATTTATTCTTCGAGATAATTTTAGCTTGTTTATCCTTTATCTTTTATAAAGTAACTAAATTTATTATAGGTGGGTTATTTATTGTTTATCTAGCTATCAATAAAAAACAAGCATCTAAATGGCGAGTTTTATCCGAAAAAACATTGCGATCGCCTTTGATTTTACCAGTCTTAATGACCAAAGGACCCCGTTGGAATACTCACGCTATTATCGGTACATTAGGAGCATTTAAAGTAGAACAAGAAATTGCTATTGACCTAGAATCTGCTAATAACTCTGCGGATTCTTGGATTGCCGTAGTTTATAGTTTTCCTAGTTATAAAACTATTACCAGTATTGAGTCCAATAAAATCAACTCTAAAGGCAAATGGCATTCTATCAAACTACCTTCAGGAAGATACTCCTTAGGTTTGAGGTATTATAAT
>JASJDB010000314.1 GCA_030065315.1 Xenococcaceae cyanobacterium MO_167.B52
TGATAAAAGTGCCATTGCTGGTGCAATATACACCCAGGGCAATAAGCTACGATTCCAAGGTTTGGGTAGAGCATTGATGCCATAGTTTGCGAGATAAAATAGCCCAATTACTCCACCACAGCCTAAAAGTATTGCTATTACTACATCTAGAATGCGAGAAAAAACTTCCATTTATCATTTATCATTTATCATTTATCATTAACTTTCTTCTACACCACTGTGGTTTGTCACAAATGGCTGATAGCTGATCAATAGTTAATAGATTGATATTGTTGACCCAAACTGAATGTTCAATGTTCAATGTTCACTGTTCACTGTTCAAAAATTACTCTGGCCAACTGTTTTCAATTCTTTGCAGGACTTTATCTAAATTCGTCCCACCGACATAGTCCACCATACCAGACCAGAAAGTACCTGTTCCTACTGCACCAGGCATCATATCTGAACCGTCAAAACGAATTACCTCGGCATCAGCCAGAATTTGCGCTTGTTTTTTGGTTAAGGTATCAGGATAAAGATCCACAGAGATATTTTTGCGAGGAGAAATATAACCCCCTAACCCTGCTGCAATTTCGTGGGGAACTTCACTAGCAAGGTATTCCATTAACTTGCGAGCTTCTGGCGTATCGTTAAACATGGCAAACACATCTCCCGCTACCAAAATTGGTGTCCCATACTCTGGATTAATGGGTGGTAAAGGGAAGATTGCCACATCTTCTGCTGTATTAATGTCCTCTGGTAAGAAAGAGGCAATAAAATTGGCTTGGCGGTGTAGATAACAGTTGGGATTATCCCCAAATAGTCCTTGAATCGAATCTCCAAAAGGGGTACTGAGGACTCCTACCTTGCCCCCATAGACATATTTCTCATTAAGAGCAATTTCACCAAAGGCTTTAAAAGCATTGTTCACTGAATTATCTGTAAAAGATATTTCGTGTGTAATCCAGCGATCATAGGTTTCTGCTCCTGCTGTACGCAACATAATATCTTCTACCCAGTCCGTACCAACCCATCCTGTGGCATCTCCACTTTCCATACCAAGACACCAAGGGGTTTTTTCTGCTGCTACTATGCGATCGCTTAAATCTAGCATTTCAGCCCAAGTTTTCGGAATTTCGTAACCGTTTTTCTCAAACATTTTCGGATTGTACCACACCAAACTTTTCACGGAAGCCCGATACCAAACCCCATAAAGATTGTCGTCAACGCTGCCCAACTTTAACCAAGAATCAGCATAGGCTTCCTGTAACTGTTCGGAAGTCATAAAGTTGTTTAGGGGAATTAATTTTCCTTCTCTAGCAAAATCCGCCATTAATCCTGGTTGAGGAAACATCGCTAAATCTGGAGGATTACCTGAATCTACCCGAATCGGTAAGGTGGTGGCAAAAGTGTCTGTTCCTTCATAAACTATTTCAATGCCTGTTTCTTCGGTAAAGGGAGCTAAAGCTTGTTCGAGTTTCTTTTGTTGTTCACCGATTATCACACCAAGAATGGTGACTTGTTTTTTGTTAGTGTCACTCTCCTCAGTTGCTGATTGACAACCAACTAATAAACCTAAACTGAGTAATAGGGCAGAAAGTAAGGTAACTTTAGGGGTTGTTGCAAAATTTTTCATTAAAAATAACTTGAATTCTTTATCAAGCGAAAATTGTCGGTTTTTTCGCTCTTCAGTTATAAAGCAAAAATGATTTGATTATTCAAATCACGGTTTCCATTTCTCGATCAAAAAGATAGAGACGTTGAGCGTCAAATAGTAAATCTAAGGTTTCCCCAGATGTAACCTTGGCGCGAGGATCAAGACGAGCCACAAATTCTGCTCCATCTGGAGTTTCTAAATAAACAATCAGTTCGTTACCCATCATTTCGATCAGATTAACTTCCGCTCTAATATTAAGACCTTGAATATCTGGGGGGAGGTATTGGGGATGGTAAATATTTTCAGGACGAATTCCCAGGGTTAGGGGGCGAGTTCCTATTGCATCCTGTAACTGGGGGAGATATTGTTCTAGGGAAATCAAATTTTGACCCAACTGTAAATAGGTATTTCCTTCCTGTTCGACTTTTTCTACCTCAAAAAAATTCATCGCTGGACTACCAATAAATCCTGCCACAAACATATTAATTGGGTTGTTATATAAGTTAGTGGGAGTGTCTACCTGTTGCAAAATACCATCTTTCATTACCACAATGCGATCGCCCATAGTCATGGCTTCTACTTGATCATGGGTAACATAGATAAAGGTAGTTTTCAATTCTTGATGGAGTTTACTAATCTCTTTTCTGGCTTGTACTCGCAACTTCGCATCCAGATTAGATAAAGGCTCATCCATCAAGAATACTGCGGGTTCTCGGACAATTGCCCGACCGACTGCTACTCTTTGGCGTTGACCACCAGAGAGTTCTTTGGGTTTACGTTTCAGCAGCTTTTCAATCCCCAACTGTTCGGCTGCACCATAGACACGCTGCTTAATTGCTGCGCGGGATTTCCCCTGTAACTCCAAACTGAATGCCATATTTTCAAAGACACTCATGTGAGGATAGAGAGCATAAGACTGGAATACCATTGCAATATCCCGATCCTTCGGAGGTAATTCATTAACTCTGCGATCGCCAATACAAATTTGTCCTTCAGTAATAGATTCCAACCCTGCTAAGAGCCTTAAGCAAGTCGTTTTTCCACAACCCGATGGTCCGACAAAGACCAAAAATTCACCATCCTCAATGTTTAGATTCAGGTTTTTAACAGCGACATAATCTCCAAATTGCTTTGTCACTTGTTCAAAAGTTACATGAGCCATAAATACGGAATTGATTGTAAGGACAATTACCGCCCATTAAACCTAAATATCTGCCAAATAGCCAAAATTGACAAACTACTACAGGACTTACGCAGTGAAACGATAAATCAACGTTTGAGGCAATAGAGGCAATAGGGAATAGGCAATAGGGAACAGAAAATAAAGGCTTAGAGACGTTTTTCAGTTCTGAGTGCGTAATTCCTTTAAAAAATAAGAGCCTAAATTAACAGTTAAATCACGAAGTTTTTTGAATTAAATGGGAACTATATTATGTAACCGTCAAAAGAAAGCTTAAATAATGGAATTATTGAATTTGTCTATTGAACAGCTAGTCACAGAAATAATAGCTGTTAATCATGCTTGGAAAGAAGCTAAGGATTGATTTGATAACCCCGATACTCCTGTAGCGAATTCCCTCAGAAATTTAAAAGCACGCTTACAGCTAAGGCTTTTACGTAGCTATGCACCAGATCAAGTTTATCTAAATAGTCGATACAAATTCTAATTCAGATTATGACGAACCTCTTTATGGTTTGCAACTAGTGACATTAGTAAATGGTAGAAAAGACGCTGCACATATGCCAATTAGAGTCGCAGAAAAAAATTTGTCAGCACAAGAATTAGAACAATTTGTTAAAAGCTAAATTTTTATGAGGTAGTAAAAAATGGTTAATAATATATTTTATTTAATTATTTCCATCATCGCTTTTGCTATAGGAATTGTCGAAACATTATCTATCTATAACTATCAACAAAAAGATTGTCACATAGCTAAAAAAGCGATCAATATCTTAGAAAAATACCAAGACGGTTATATTAAAGTAAACGATAAGGTAGATAAAATTCAGGTAGATAAAAAAGTAATCAGATGGTTTATTCAATATTTAAAAGGAGAATTAACCCTATCAGATTTTAAACCAGAACAGAATAAAAACGGTGACTTCATTTTACTTTCTTATCCTTCAGTTTTAGGCAAGCCAGTACCTCGAAGTCCTGTGATTTTTGCTCCTGCTTTATTGACTGCAATTGGTATTTTAGGAACTTTTACGGGTATCTTTTTAGGCTTAAGAGGAGTAGATTTAGAAAATATTAATGAAACTCAACAATTAATAGCAGCTAGTCAAGAATTATTAGGAGGAATGAAAACATCTTTTTCTACTTCTCTATTTGGCTTAGGTGCTGCTAGTACTTTTATTATAATTTTATCTTTAGGAGCAAATAAACGCACCTCAATTCGTAATCCTTTGCGAAAAAAACTAAGTGAGATTGCTTTTGTAGAAAACCCCAATCGTCTTTTATCTCGTTTAGATAATGAAGGAAATATACAACTAGCTAAAACTCTCCAAACTTTTGCCAATAATTTATCTGGTTTAAATGCTGATGTAATTGCTAGTGCAGTTAAAAGTGCTTTTTTATCACCAGATAATTCTTTTATTCAGGAATTAAAACAAATTCAAAAACTACAAAATCTGCAAATTCAAAGTTTAAATACAGAAAGTCTGGCTAAAACTATTAGTCAACAAATTAATGAGGTGATCGCGCCAATGGTTTCAGAATTGAAATCTTTAGAAAAAATCGATCAAATTGTAGAAAATACGTCTGGTTTATCTAATTTAACCCCAAATGCGATAGCATCGGCAACAACCAATAACTTTGCACTTTTAATTAATCCTATTTCTGAAGAAATAAGACAACTTCGACAGCTTCAAGAAAGTCAAGAACAAACTGTAGAAAATTTAGTTAAACAACTACGTAATGAGTTAATTGAACCTGTAGTTACTAGATTAGATCAAAGTGCCGAATTAACCAAACAAGCATCAGTAGCAGTAACCAATTTGAAAAACGAATTAGGTGGGATAAGTCAAAGTTTGGCTGGTGCAGTAACTACTATTCAAAGTTTCCAACAGGATACTCTAAGTCGTCTTCAAGAATTTGCTGGTAATTTACAATCTATTCTCAGTCAATTCCGTACCGATACTCAAGGAGTAATGGAACAAATTTCTCAGGAAATTCAGCAAGCAGTTAACCAAAGCATTACCGGAATGGAAGCACAGCGAACAGCTTTTGATGCCAGTGCGAGTCAAGCCTCTCAAACTTTTAGAGGCATTAGAGAAGACTTACAAGCTGCACTTCATACTCAAGCCCAACAACAAAAGCAAATGTTACAGGAGGTTCAAAATTCGACAGAAGGTATTTTGGTTCAAGCTAATGAAGCCTTCCAAAATCAGTCTCATACTTTGGTAACAGTAGGAAGAGAAGCTTCGGGATTGATGAGTGAAGCAAAAGATAATTTTCTTGGTACTTTAAACAATCTTGACGGAATGCTGCAAAATACTCGTCTTACAGTGCAACAGGAACTAGAACAATTCCGCCTCGAATATCAAGCAGCGTTACAAGAATTCTTTACTAAGCAAAATGATTTGCTCAACGACACATTAGGAAAACAAAGAGAAGGATTAGCAGGAGTAGTAGTTAATCTTCAGCAAACCTTTAGTGAAGAAGCGATACAACGAAAAGAAATGACCGAACAAGTAGATCGAAGTTTAGATCGAATTGGAGAAACCGTCAAAACTGTAAATACTTTGGCTAGTTCAATGGGTATGACTTCTAGCGAACGTTTGGGTCAACTGCAAGAATTAGCTTGCACTATTGGTCAAGAAGCCCATCGCGTAGAACGTAGTTATCAAAGCATGACGGAACAGTTTAATGAAGCTTTGAAAGAGGGCAACGAACAACTAAGTAATTACCTAAAACAAGCTAATGAAACTTATACCAGAAGCATACAAGATGCAGATCAAGCTGCTGCTGAAGTTTGTTCTAAATTAAACGAAACTTCTCACGGTTTGATGAGTGTAGCTGAATTTTTGGTTGTTGCTGCTAAGGATATCAAAAACAGCAATAGAGATAATTAAATAAATATGAATAGTTTTGAAGATTTTGAACCCGATACGGAATTAGAAGAAGATCACGCGGGTATTTGGTTATCTATTAGTGATTTGATGTCTGGTTTGTTAATGTTTTTTGCCTTGCTATTTATTATTGTACAAGTTCAGCTTCAACAGGAAATGTTACAAGCTCAAAAACTAAGAAAAGAGCTAGAACAAGAAATATTAAAAACTAAAAAACTAGAACAAAAATTAGAGCAAGAAATACTAAAAGCGCAAAAACTAGAAAGAGAATTAGAAGCCTATAAAAAAATAATCGATCAATTACCTTTAAGAATAATTAGTGCTATTGAAGGTAAATTTGGTCAGGGAGTTGTTGAGGTCGATCCGAAAACAGGAGATGTCAAAATAGGTGATCGCATTCTCTTTGATGAAGGAAGTGCAGAATTAAAACCCGCAGGAAAGCAGTTTCTTAAAAGGTTTATTCCTATTTATAGTGATGTAATTTTCTCCGATAAACTTTTTGAAAGTCAAATTACCCGTGTTGTAATCGAAGGTCATACCAGTTCTAAAGGTTCAGATAAAACCAATATGGAACTAAGTCTCAGACGTGCTTTATCCGTATCTGATTACATTTTTTCTCAACAACTTAATTTCAAGACAAAACAGAAGTTTAAGCAAAAAATATTAGCATCTGGAAGAGGTGAAATAGATGCGGATCAGAGTCAAGACAAGCCAAGCGATCGCAAAGTAGTTTTTCGTTTTCAATTCCGTAGAGAAGACTTTGGTGAGTTATTAAAAAGGGCTAATACTGTAGAAAAATCTGCTACTCAATGAATATTCAATTTCGCAAAATACATTTACCACCACTTCCAAAAGTTAACGCTAATGTTTTAATGCAGTTAGCAGAAAATAATGAAAACAGTAGCTTAAAACCTCCCTCTTTACCAGTTGGTGTCCCTAAAAGTAAAATTGTTTCCCGTTCTAATCTAGATGAAATTATCCAAGATATTGAAAATGGTCGAATTAAAAATATTACTGTTTTAGAATGGATTTACTGTCTTTACAATAAAGATAAATGGGATGCTAAAAATCCAGACAAAAGTATATCCACATCCGAAGCAATTTGGAAAGTAGCAGAGCAAAATCTTTGGTTAAAACAGCGATTATTTTGGAATTTAGTTTTACATTTAGAGTTTGACAACACTGTAGCTTCGTCTTTAGCAAGTAGTTATAATATTTTCTTTCCTCAAGACTCGTTGGATAGAGGAAGATTAGCAATAATTAAGGCACTTAAGACAAAATATCCTATAAATGATTTTATTAAGTTATGTTGGTCAGAATTACTGACCCCTAGTCAACTTCTAATCAAATATCAGCTTCCTACTAAAATTTCTCTTACCGAAGCATCATACGATTATGTTGTTCCTCAATTTTCGACCAGCGATAATATCAATCCTCAACAGATTAAATGGCTTTTAAATTCCTTGAAACAGATGAGTAGAGAACAGCAAGTAAAAGCAGTAGAGTACTTGCTAACTCAAGTTAATCAACATATAGGAGCAGAATATCCAGAGTTAATTAATTGGTTGCGTCAACATTATGGTTCTGCTGTAGCTAACTCTCGTTGGAATGAATTATCTTCAGAAGCGAAAGCAGGAATGCGAAAATGGCTTGGTGCAGTCAGTTATCAAGATTTCCGAAAACTAGTGCAATTTATTATTGAGCGGTTGTATTTAGAAGAATGGGAACAAAGACGACTGAGAAATCGCAGCAAATTTTGGTCTAATTATAGCGACCGCTTTGAACGTATTCGTATCTTATTACCTTCAAGCTCAGTAGATGTTTTAGGCAATCATCTTAACCATCAAGATGTTGGTATTTTAATTGATGATGGTAGCGATACTACTGAAGTTTGTATTTTTGATTTCGGAGACTGGTTTGTGATTGAGTTTTTTCGTGGTAATGGTAGCGAGAGTTCAATGGTTAAAAAAGAGCCAGTGATTGAGCAATTACTTTTTCACTCTCAATTATCAGTTAAACGTCTTCGTTGCTTAGGTAGTGAAATTCACGATCATGAAGTTTGCTGGCAATACTCTTGTGAAAAATGGCTTAGACAAAAAAATATTTTTCCTAATGAAGGTATTAAATGTTTCCAAGGATTATCATTTGATATAGGTAAATATCATCCAGAAATAGGATTACCCAAACCATCAGCACAAATATTACAGAAGCGAAAGTACAAAGTAGAAAGATGGAAGCAAGACATTATTAGACTAGAACGAGAAGCACAAATTTACTGTATCAGGAATAAATAATGATTTAACCAAGGCTTACTTATATCAACAATTATTATTAAGCAGCAGCTTAAGTTAATTACGATTATATTTTTTATGAAATAAGGGAATAAGAGATAGTAAAGTTAATAAACCTAATGCCAAAAAGAAAGAAGTGTGTTCTCCTCCTTCTAAAGCTTCTGCACCACTTGTTCCTAACCAGGTATAAGCAAGAGTCCCAGGAATAATACCCAAAAAAGTAGCGATAGTGTAATTAACCCAATGAATTGGAGTTAGTCCAAAGAGAAAATTAACCACATTAAAAGGTGAAACGGGAGCAAAACGTACAGCTAAAACAAAAGAAATTGGTTTGTTTTTTACTGCTTGATTAAATTTATTTAAAGCTTTATGTTTGCCAAATTTACGTTTAATATAATCTCTTAATAAGTAGCGACCAGTCCAAAAAGCTCCTAACGCTCCTAAAGTAGCACCGATTACTGACCATAAAGTCCCCCACCAAATACCGAATACAACTCCTCCAGCCAGAGTTAATAAAGTACCAGGAAT
>JASJDB010000315.1 GCA_030065315.1 Xenococcaceae cyanobacterium MO_167.B52
ACTTCTACTAATTCAGAAGCATTTATTTTGATATTACTTCCCTGAAATAGTCCTAAAACCTTGCCACTAATAGGATTAAAATTTGCAGCAGCATTCCCTACAATTTGTCCACCTTTGTCAAGAATTAATTTTCGGGTATTTATTTGTATTTCTCTAGTATTGCTACCTTGATTAAATCCAAAAATAGCAATAGCACTTATTCTTTGAACTTGGTCATTTTTATTGAAAAGAGGATTTTGGATTTTGATTGTACCCAAACTATTGATTACTATATTGCCAGCTGGGGTATTATCCAAAGAATCAAGAAAAATCTGACCATCATCAATAGTAATATTCTGACCATACAGTTGAATATCTCCTATATTTCCTGCCAAACTGTTAGCTACAATAAAGGATGGAATAGTATTTCCAAAATTTGGCTCAAATCTATCAGTGAGTTGAATATTTTGTCCTTGTTTGAGATTGTCATATTCTAAAATCCACTGATCGTTTATTTGAGAAAGACCAATAAAATCATCAACTGCCCCACTACCTAACTCAATTCTTCCTCCATTAGTATTAACGATAACTGCTCCTTCTAATCGAACATCGCCCCCAACTAAACCTAATGTCTTACCAGAACTTAGCACTAACCGATCAGACTGATTAACAATTGTGCCTGGTGGTTGTTCAAATGCCAAACCAATGGGTCTGGCAATAGTTAGTAAAGGTTTATCAGTAACGTTGGTAGTAGTAAACTGATTACCATCGGCAAACTGAACACTGCTGGCAGAAGTAGCTAGAAACGAACCATTGATATTCAGGCTGGCATTGGAACCGAAGATAATACCATTGGGATTAAGCAAAAATAGATCTGCATTGCCAATTACACCCAGAGTACCAAAAATGTTGGAGGGATTATTGCCTGTTACCCTACTGAAGATATGGTTAATTCCTTCGGGATTACTAAAGTTAACGGTGTTCCCTTGGTTTACATTAAATTCTTGGAAGCTGTGAAATAAATTGTTACCCCGAATCGCCCCACCATCAATTTGTTGGGTATTAGAGTTTGGAGAATTGACTTGAGAGCTTTCGTTGCCTAATGTATTGTCTGGAATGATTTGGGCTAGGCTATTGCCTACTGAGAAAATGGGACAAAAACTGATGATTATAGGAAGAAGATAAGGCAAAGATTTAGCTCGGTTCATTTCTCTCAGAGAATTAATTTCAAAATATCCTGTAGGGTGGGCAATGCCCACCCTACAATTAAATAAAACTTGGGGAAGCGAATTGCCATTCATCCCTCTACCATATCTTCAAATACTACTATAGGGCAGTCCCAACCACCCTATAAACGAGTCAACTAGCTATGACTATTAATTGAACATAGTTGAATAATTAATTAGCACAAGCAACATTCAATATAAGGATTGAAAGGACAAGGAGTACATTTTCCTGCACTCAATGAAATTTGATTGTCTAATTGGTCGCCGTACTTGATAGTAATAGTTACAGGTTCTTTAGGCTTTCCACTGGATGGACTTATTTTTTCAATAAAGCCATACATTACATCAGCTTTATTTAAGAAATCCAGAACTGCGGTTTTCAGATCTTCATCAGATACTGTCATCGGCATTGGATTTGGCATTCCAGGAAATTTCTTGGTTTCAACCGCGTTGCCCGCAAAATTAAGGGTGAGCGTCATAGGGTCAGTGCAAGGAACACCGTATTGCTGTAACATTTTCCTCATGCCAAATACTACACCTGCTTTTGCTATGGCTTCAGTCAAAATTTCTTGTGGGTTCATGAAGTTAAATGGAGTTAATCTCGACAATTATAATGTTTTCAATAAATACTTAGGTTAAGTATCCAGATTTTATGCGGATTTGGGCTGTTTTTGATATTTCTTTACAAAAATCAAGTAAATTGAGTTGTTACTACAACAAGGAATGGGATAGTCGTCATTTCCTTGGGGAGACATGGGAGACATGAGAGACAAGGTGAGTAATTGGCAATGAACCATCAACCATGAACCATGAGCAATATTGATCAAAAAGCAGATCAAATTTAGGTTATGATTTGATGTTAAATTCGGTAGTTGTATCGTTATATTTATTTTTCTTAATTTCTTATGCGTATTGCTTTATTTACAGAGACTTTTTTACCGAAAGTAGATGGGATTGTAACTCGTTTACGCCATACAATAGATCATCTTCAAAGAAATGGCGATCGCGTATTAGTATTAGCTCCTGATGGGGGTTTAAGGGAATATAAAGGAGCTAAAGTACATGGTATTCCTGGTTTACCTCTACCTCTGTATCCTGAATTAAAATTAGCTTTTCCTCCTATAGGAACCAAAGAAGTTATTGAGAAATTTAAGCCTGATTTAATTCATGTAGTAAATCCTGCCATCTTGGGATTGGGCGGAATTTACTACGCTAAAACGATGAAAATTCCCTTAGTAGCTTCCTATCATACCCACTTACCTCAATATGCCCAGCATTACGGTCTAGGAGCATTAGAAGGAGTAGTTTGGGAATTTCTCAAAGCTACTCACAACCAAGCCAAATTAAATCTCTGCACTTCAACGGCTATGGTAGAGGAACTGTTAAACCACGGTATTGAAAGGGTGGATTTGTGGCAAAGAGGAGTAGATACGGAGATGTTTCAACCCGATCTAGCTTCTCAGGAAATGCGATCGCGTTTATCCCAAGGAAATCCTGATAGTCCTTTACTACTATATGTTGGTCGGGTATCGGCAGAAAAACAAATTGATCAGATTAAACCAGTTTTGGAAGCCATACCAGAAGCCCGTCTGGCGATTGTGGGGGATGGTCCCAATCGGGAAGCCTTAGAAGCAACTTTTGCAGGCACAAACACTAATTTTGTTGGGTATCTAGAAGGTTTAGAATTAGCATCCGCCTACGCTTCGGCAGATGCTTTTATTTTCCCCTCCCGCACTGAGACTTTAGGGCTAGTACTATTAGAAGCAATGGCAGCAGGTTGTCCTGTAGTAGCAGCTAATTCTGGCGGTATTCCCGATATTGTCACCGATGGAGAAAATGGCTACTTGTTTGAAGTTGATGACCCTGATGGGGCAATTACAGCAACCAAGCGATTATTAGAAGCTACAGCAGAAAGAGAAACATTAAGAAATAACGCCCGCAAAGAAGCAGAAAAATGGGGTTGGGCTGCTGCGACTAAACAGTTGCAAGGCTATTATCAAAGTGTTGTCAATGCGGAATGTTTAACCACTGCTGCCTAGTCAGTTATCAGTTAACAGTTATCAGTTATGACTAAATATATCTTTGACGGCGGGATGAATAATTTCGCCTTCTTTGATATTTAATCCTTTCTTTAAGGCAGGGTCTTTTGCTAAGGCGGATAAGCCGTGATTGGCTAATTGCATAACATAGGGCAAAGTACTATTATTTAGAGCTTGAGTTGCTGTCCAGGGTACTGCACCAGGCATATTAGGAACTCCAAAATGAACTACTCCCTCTTCTATGTATGTGGGTTCACTATGGGAAGTAGGACGAAGAGTTTCGATACAACCTCCTTGATCTACTGCGACATCGACAATTACTGAACCAGGGTGCATCTGGGCAACTAAACTACGGGGTACTAGGACAGGAGCTTTTTTTCCGACTACCAATACTGCACCAATAAGTAAATCGGCATTGGGTACAACGGTTCCTATAGTTGCAGAACTACTGTAAAGCAGTTCTACTCTAGAACCAAATAAATTTTCTAGATAGCGCAGACGGTCAACATTAATATCAATAATTTGAACTTTTGCACCCATACCAATGGCAATTTTGGCTGCTTCTGTACCAACTACACCACCACCTAAAATCACTACATTGCCAGGACTTACTCCAGGAACACCCCCTAGTAAAACGCCTCTCCCTCTCTGCTGCTTCTCCAGATACCTAGCACCAAATTGTACCGACAAGCGTCCTGCAATAATACTCATGGGAGTCAACAAGGGCAGACTCCCATCATCTAATTCTACCGTTTCATAAGCGATCGCAGTGCTTTTAGATTCTATTAAAGCTTGGGTTAAATCCCGATCTGCTGCCAGATGGAGATAGGTAAACAGGAGTAATTTGGGATGCAAGTATTGATACTCGCTGGGGAGAGGTTCTTTGACTTTAATCACTAATTCCCGATCCCAAGCTGCTGCTGCACTGCTAACAATTTTTGCTCCAGCTTTTTGATATTCTTCATCTGTAAAACCAGAACCTATCCCTGCTTGGGTTTCAACAAATACCAGGTGATTACGGGATAGTGCTTGAACACTACTCGGACTTAGACCAACACGAAATTCTTGATTTTTGGTTTCTTTGGGAACACCGATTTCCATTGTTGTTTTTTTGTATGATTATAATCTACTGATTTTGATTGCGAAATTAAGCATAATTCAGACTAATCTTAAGCTATTTCTCACAAATCAATGTCATCAATTAAACAGAAGTTAAGTTCCTCAACAGGGAGTTGGGTAGCAATACTGTTCGGTTAAAAAAGTTATCTGTTGAGAAAGAGAGAGAGAAGACAAGGAAGAGAGGGAAGAGAGAGGAGTTTTTTCTATCACTTCTTCCCATACTCCTCACACTCCCTAATTTCATTAAGTTTTTAGACTTATCCGAACAGTATTGAGTTGGGTACTCAAAAAGGGTCGAGGACTAGTAGGCTTGACTCCCCCAAGGTAAAAAGCGAGGGCAACATTATCAAATTATGATTGAACCAAATTTACTGATGATTAATTCAGAATTATTAAACATATTTAGTTTAGATCTATCACAACTATTACATTCTGTTTTAGTCTGGATTCCAAGTTTAGGCTTGATTAGCGCGATCGCTTTTATTTTAATTTATATTATTGCAACAATTGCTCTAATCCCAGGCTCGATTCTTACTTTAGGTGCAGGAGTGGTATTTGGCGTAGTTTGGGGTTCAGTATATGTGTTAATTGCAGCGATTATTGGGGAAACATTGGCTTTTTTAATTGGTAGATACTTAGCTAGAGATTGGATTAATCAAAAAATTGCTAATAATCAAACTTTTACAGCTTTAAATCGTGCTTTAAATCAAGAAGGGTTAAAGATTATTTTATTAACTCGTCTTTCTCCCATCTTTCCTTTTAGCTTATTAAATTATGCTTTTGGTGTTACTGGAATATCCCTAAGAGATTATTTTCTAGGCTCAATTGGAATGATTCCTATGACAATCACCTATGTTTATTTAGGTTCCTTAGCAGGAGATTTGACGAATATTGGACAAGCAACCCAATTAGCAAACCCTGAACTACAATGGACAATTAAAATTACTGGACTGTTGGCAACTATTGCAGCAACAGTTTATATCACTCGTATTGCTCGTAATGCTTTAACTAACTCTTTGGCTAATGTGTAAAACGAAGAGGTTTAGATACAAATTAGAATTAAATATTAAGAAGTACTTTCCGTTTTCTTAACTTTAGTTTTAGAATCTGTGGAAAACTCAGGATAATATGTGGGAAACTCTAAATTGTTGTGGAAAACAACCTAATCAATATTTACTTAAAACTTAATTATTAGTGGAGCCGAGCAGAGTCGAACTGCTGTCCAGACTGGATATTGACTTTCCGCTCATTCACAGGTTTAGTTCATCTTATCCTCAGAACAGGAACCACCACTTATCCCTGATGGTAGGATTTTCTAGTGAAGTCTTTACTCATCGGTCAACTAGAAATAACCTCAGAGTGCATCCGTTGGGGGTTTCCTTAATCCTTAACGGAGTCTGGATTAAAGAGGAGCAAGTCTATTGTTTAGACTTAAGCAAATACTGCTTGACGCTCGAATTTTACGATGTTGTTTGCATCTATATTTAGTTGAGTCTGTATTTACGAGAGTGGAACTCAATCTCTCGACCTGAGTCACAGATTAGCTTTCACCAACCTGTCGAAACCTTTACGGCCCCTTGTTACATTCATTGTAGCGAATTTTTTGTATTTACGGCTACTTAAAAATTAACTAATTATTGATTGTCAATAAATGTATCCTGGTATTTGCTAAACTAGGTTGAATTAATACCTAGGTACTATTTTATTGTTTATGGATCTTAATGTTGTTAATTTAGTGGGAAGGGCTGGCGGAAATCCCGAAATTAAATATTTCGATTCGGGAAATGTAGTCTGCAAATTTACTCTGGCGGTAAATCGTCGTACCCGTAATAGCGATCAACCAGATTGGTTTAATCTAGAAATGTGGGGCAAAACTGCAGAAGTTGCGGGTAATTACGTCCGTAAAGGTAGTTTGGTGGGGATTCAAGGTTCATTAAAAATAGAAACTTGGATGGATCGTAATACAAATAAAGAACGTTCTAGACCTGTTATTAGAGTATCTCGCCTAGATTTGTTAGGCTCAAAACGGGATGTAGATCCTAATGCGGTGTCAGGATATTCTGGTGATAGCGAATTTTAATTACAAATGAAACAAGGGCGCGATTTCCTATGGCTGTGTGGTTTTGGTATCGCAGCCTTTGTTATTTATACGTTCAATTTGGGGGATGTTCCTTTAAGAGATTGGGATGAAGCTATTGTTGCTGGTGTATCCCGTGAAATTTATCGCGCTACAGATAATTATACTTGGCTCTATCCTAAGACTGTCGGTGGGTTACCCTATTGGAATAAACCTCCTTTAATTCATTGGTTAGTTGCTATTTCTTACAGTTGGTTTGGTGTTAGTGAATGGAGTAGTAGGCTTCCTAGCGCAATTTTATCCGCTTTATCTGTGCCGATTGTATATGGCATTGGTAGACTGATTTTCCCTCGCAGAATTACGGCAATTTTGGCTAGTACTGTTTATCTAACCCTAATTCAGATGGTGCGTCATGGAAGATTAGCGATGTTGGATGGCGCGATCGCGTGTTGGTTTGGTATAATTATATTAGGTTTATTAATCGCTCGCTTTAATATCTGTGGTTTATGGTTAGTCGGCTTGGGGTTAAGTTGTGCCTCTTTTACTAAGGGTATTGCTATTGGAATACTATTAGGAGCAATTGTTGTTATCTTTGGGTGGATAGAAAACAATAAACCAAGCAAGGTTAATCAATCATCTTGGTATAAGTCAAGCAGTTTGACTCTATTACTATTCACAATTTTATTAAGCTTTCTTCCTGTAACCATCTGGTACAGTCTGCAATATTTGCGTTATGGACAGGAATTTTTAGGACTTAATTTAGGTGGACAAACTTTTGGGCGTATTTGGAGTACTGTAGAAAATCATCAAGGTGAACCTTGGTATTACTTGGTAATTATGGCGAAGGATACTCTACCTTGGCTATTTTTTTTACCAGGAGGAATTAAATTATTAATTAAACAACGCGATCGCTTATGGGCTAAATTAGTTTTAGTCTGGGGTGGAGTTTATCTATTAACTATTAGTTTAATGGCAACCAAACTTCCTTGGTATATTATTCCAATTTATCCTGCTATATCTTTAATTATTGGGGCAAATTTATCCGATATTTGGCACAAGTATAAATCTAAAAAGGTAACTCGCAATTATTTATTAATTAGTTTATTTTCTCTTGTTACTATTGGTTGCACAATAGCCAGTATAGTTTATAGTTTATCCTTTCAAATAAGCGAACAAGATTTATTGTTTGTCTTTGCTACATTAGCTACGGGTTTTGCAATTACTACGGTTTTACTATTACAGAAATCCCATTATTTTATAATCGCCATAGCAGCAAGTTTATATATTAGTCTCCTATGCTTTTTTAATACTAACCATTGGAATTGGGAATTAGGAGAACAATATCCTGTCAAACCTGTAGCAGCAATGATCCAAAACTCTACTACCTCTAACCAAACTATTTATACTTCCTATCCCTATAATCGCCCCTCTCTAAATTTTTACAGTGATCGCGTAATTATTCCTAAATCTGATGCACAATTACAACAACTTTGGCAATCCCCTTCAGCATATTTTTTGCTATCATCTGATGCAATAAAAAGACTCAATTTATCAAATATAAATGTGATTAGTAGTATCAAATCTTGGCAAATAGTTACTAGGAGAAAATAATATCAATTTAGTTTTTAGTTAAGACAGATAAAATAGCGATAAAAGTAACGAGTAAAAATAAAAACCCTAAATTTTTGCCAGGCTTAGGCTATCAGATTTTAGGATTTTCTCAGGGCAAATATGTGTTTTTGATTGATGCTGTTGAATTGAAAAAACCGATCTCGAAGAGATCCGCGAAGCGGTGCACTTTTTTTCGAGAGGAATTTCTCAGCTAATCACAATAAAAATACTACAAAAGAGCGATCGCATTGGCGATATTGTAATAGTTGGGAGAAGTTTTCTTCACAAACTCATGAATTTGCTTGAATTGTTCGGCTGTTACATCACCTTTGATATTGACTGTATAAGAGATCTGCTCATAACCAGGTATTACTTCTTTGTCGATTTCCAAGAACCCTCTTATACTAAATCCTGTTTAGATACAACACTTTAAATTTGTGGGAATTTAGAATGCAGAATTTAGCCCTAAAGGATTCCCTATCGGTCAATTCAGAAAGGTTTAAGCTAATTCTACGCTTTAAACTAAA
>JASJDB010000316.1 GCA_030065315.1 Xenococcaceae cyanobacterium MO_167.B52
TACTTGAGCAACCGTTGTGTAACTTCAGCAAAGGCGGGGTCGCCTGTTCCGTAGTCAGCAATTAGATCGATTAACATGGGAGATGTTGAGTTTGTTCTCTTCAATCATATTGCTATTTTGGATAAGCACAAGACTTGCAACGAACCTTGTTGTTTACAAGAAAATGAAACATTGGGATTTTTCCGCACCACCAGAATCAGAAATTACAGATCGACAGGTAGCCTTAGAAAGTAATCATTTGGCAGGAAAGCGCATTGCACTATTAATAACTGGTAGCATTGCAGCGATGAAAGCTCCTCTAATTGCTCGTAGTCTGCGCCGTCAGGGAGCAGATGTAGTAGTTTTTGCTTCTGCCGAAGCCCTCCGTTACACCACTGTCGAAGCTTTGGAATGGAGTACTACTAATCCTGTTATTACTAAGCTCACTCCCGCAGCAGAACATCTGAGTGATGAAAATCCCTTTTCTGCTTATGTAATTGCTCCTGCTACTTACAACACGATTAATAAAATTGCCTGTGGTATTGCAGATAGTGTTATTACCTCTAGCGTAGCTTCAGCCTTAGGAAGAATGGAACGGGGTAAAACTCAGGTGTTAATTGCTCCGACTATGCACGGTAGCTTACACAATTCAATTTTGACTGCATCTTTGCACAAGTTACAAACAATGGGAGTGAAAATTATTCCTCCTACCGCAGCTTATGGTAAAAACTTGCTACCTTCTGAATCAACTATCGTATCGGAAGTTGTCAGAAGCATCAGTAAATCTAAATTAAAAAATATTCTTATTTTAGTGACTGGTGGTACAACTCCTGTACCCATAGATAATGTACGTCGTATCACTAATTGTTTTACTGGAAGATTAGGCGGTTATATTGCAGAAGAATTGCATCTTAGAGGTGCAGCAGTTAAATTAATTTGTGGAGAAGGTGGTTATACCCCTCCTGAATATCTTCCTCACTATAAAATTAGTACTTATAGTGAATATAAAACAGCAGTAATAACAGAATTAGCTAGTAGTAATTATCAGTATGGGATTTTTTCTGCTGCTGTGGCTGATTATCAACCTGATACAGTTTTTCCTGGCAAAATTCCCAGTGGTGGTGCGCTGCAAACGATTAATCTTGTTCCTACTGCTAAAGTTATTGCGGAAGTTAAGGATAAGTTTCCTGATTTATACATGGTTACTTTTAAGTATCAGGAAAATATTGATCATGAACAATTAATGGATATAGCTGATGCTAGATTAGCTCAAGGTTATCAGATGGTAGTGGCAAATAGAGGAGAAGAAAAAGGAGATCAAGGAGAACAAATAGCTTATTTGGTTACTAAAGATCAACCAGAAAAAAAAGTTATAGGAAAAAGAAACATAGCAATTGCGATCGCAAGTTTTTTAGAAAACGCGATCGCAATTGCCTAAAATATGCCAAAAAAAGATGATATTTATTTTTCTCATTTTATAAAACTTAAATATTCAAATTATTCTTTCAGCATAAAATTAAGAGATAAATAGCCAAAAACCTGCAAAATATTGGGAGTAAACGATAATATGAGTGATTTTTACGCCCTATTAATTGGTATTAATTATTATAAACAACCAAACAATGGTTATAACCATCTCCAAGGTGCAGTACAAGATATTGATTCAGTAGGAAATTATTTACATGAAACCTTAAAAATACCTGCGAAAAATATTACTCGACTAACCTCTCCATTACCTGATACTAATTCTTTAGCAGAGATAAGAGCAGCTCGTAATGAACAACCTCCAACTTATGAAAATATCGTCCATGCCTTTAAAGATTTGACGAAACAAGCAAAAACTGGAGATCAAGTTTATATTCACTATTCAGGGCATGGGGGTAGAGCAAAAACCATTTATCCTGAATTACGAGAGATAAGGGGTAATTATGATGAAGGTATCGTGCCAATGGATGTAGGAGTGAAAGGGCGATATTTGCGAGATTTAGAAATTGCTACCCTATTAAAAAATATGACCGATAAAGGTTTAATTGTCACCCTTGTTTTTGATAGTTGTCATTCAGGAGGCGCAACCAGAGGGGAAGATGTGGCTATTCGGGGAAATTCTAATTCGGATGATTCTGATAGACCAACAGATAGTTTAGTCGCAGATAAGGAAACTTTAATCGAGAATTGGAAAATTTTAACTGATAACGGCGAGAATAAGAGTGCTTTACTTCATAATGAGAATCATGTTTATCTTGCCGCTTGTCTGCCCAATCAATTTGCATATGAATATGGAGTAGAAGGAAAAGGACGTAGGGGTGCTTTAACTTATTGGATGCTTGATACTCTTGATGGTTCATATTCCAAACTGACTTATAAAGCTCTTTACAATCGAGCTAAAAGCATGATCCAAAGTCGCTTTCTGGATCAATTACCAATGTTGACAGGAAATAGTGATCGTCTTGTTTTTGGAGATAAAACTGTAGCAACTCCAACAATGATAGGGGTAGAAAAAGTTAGTGAAGATAAAACCGAAGTAACCTTAAATGCAGGTGCTTCCAGTGGTTTAAGGGAAGAAACTCGCTTAGCAATTTATCCTTTTGAAACCGAAGATTTTAATGATAAAAAACAGGTTTTAGCTATAGTCGAGATTGATGAAATTCAATCAGATAAATCCATAGCGAGAATTTTATCTGAAGATGACGGGGGAATTACAGTTAAAGATACAGACAAACTAAAGTCTGGTCATGCTGTTATTTTATCTTTGCCCACGACTTTGATCCATACAGTACGTTTATGGGATAAAAAAATCGAAGGAAATGCTAAAGATCAACTTCCTGCGGAGTTAGTTAACAAACAAGGTGAAGCACTAGAAAAAATCCGTCAGGCTCTTGCTGATAATGCTTGGTTACAAGAAGTACAGGGTGAAGAAAGAGGCGATTATCAAGTTGCGATAGACGCAGAAGGGAAATATGAAATTTGTATCGGTAAACCTTTAACTAATTTAGGTACTCCTTTAAACATCAACGATGCAGATGCACCGGCACAGGTAGTTAAGCGTTTAGTACATTTAGCGAAATATCAATCAGCTTTATCCATTGACAATCCTGCCTCTGAGATAATAAATGACATTGAATATGAATTGCTAGATGCAAAGACCAAAAAACCTTTTCCTAATCCTAATAAAATTGAATTAAAATCAGGCGATCGCCTTTATGTGCGAGTTAACAATACCTCTAATCAACCTTTGAATATTGCTTTACTCGATTTTGAAGCCACTTGGGAAATCTCTCAATTACCAATTGAGGGCAATTTTTCACCTTTTTTCTCACTACAACCTGGACAAAATACAGAAACTCGTATTCGTTTTGAAGTTCCTCAAAGAAAAGATTATCAGGAAATTACAGAAACCTTAAAACTATTTGCTACTCGTGGTGCTGCAAATTTTCAATGGCTTAAATTACCTCCCCTTGATCAACCATTTGAACCGAAAGGAAGATACAGAGGAGGAGGAGATAGTCCACTCACTAGATTAATCTCTTCGATAGGTGCTGATTTAGATAATCCACCTCAACTAACTCGTGCATCTTACGATCCCGATCCCAATGCTGAATGGTTAACTATGTCAATCACACTGACAGTTACCAAATAAAAGAATTAATTAGGAAAATTCGGGCTATTCTTTATTACATAGCCTCTCAGGAGATTTAATGGTAATTTAAGTTGAATTCAATGCTCAAAATTTTTCTCTTATCTGCGGATCCTAAAGAAGGTAGTCCACTTAATGTGGATGTAGAATTCAATAAAATAGATGGTGTTCATAAAAAATCTGATTATAGAGATGATTTTTCCATAGAGAAAATTACGGCTGCTAATTATGACAACCTACTTGATGTTTTAATGAGTAATGAAGCTTCAATTATTCATTTTTCTGGACATGGTGTAGGAGAAGAAGGATTAGTTTTGGTTGATGAAAATGGCAATAAAAATATCCTGAGAACAGAAACTTTAACCAAACTTATTAGTGTTTTACAAGAAGGAAATCAACATATTAAATGTGTATTTCTTAATGGATGCTATACCCAAATTCAAGCAGAAACAATTAGTCCTTATGTTGAATATGTGATTGGAATGAGTGATCCTGTTTATGACAAAGATGCAGTAGAGTTCGCAAAATATTTCTATCAGGTTTTATTTGCAAAACAAAGTATTGAGAAATCATTCCAAGTTGGATGTATCTCCATAGGTCATGCAGAATCATCAATATCAATTGTTGATTACGATCAAGATACTAAAAGAGCAGTATATGATCCTGCACCAGAAGATGAAAAAGTATCTCAGCCTATTGTTAATTACAAAATTCCCCAATTAATTATTAATAAGAAACTTAACGAGCCTAGAGACCGTGTTCCTGAACAAAATCAAGTTATTACTTATGAACAGTGGAAAGATATAGAGATTATTTTATCAAAAACAATAAGTTTAGAAATATTGAAAAATATAGCTGAGAATACTTTGAATAGTCAAGGATATGATGATTTTCGATTAGAAATAGACAAAAGAAAAAACTTGACAGATTTTAAAAAGCTTTTATTAGAAGAATATCCTTACCATAAAAAATATAGAGATGGAAAAAATCAGGAAAGTGCTACCGTATTTGAATTTGTCAAACAAATATTGGAAACTAATATAGAAGAAATAAAAACAGAACCCACAGAAGAAGATAAAAAACAATGGTTGCAAAAACAAGAGGAAGTAAAACAATGGTTAGAAAAAATATCTAAAGAAAAACAATTAACGTTTTCAATTTTATCTGAACCAATAAAAATACCTCTAACCAAATCAAAAAAAGTTATCAAATCACATTTCCTTATAAGTTTAATTCCCAATACAGGATCAAATAAGAGCTTTAGATTAATAGCTGAATTAGTAGATTTTTATGACGATCATTCAATAGAAAGAAACCGAATAGAATGTCAAAAAGAAGGAATTAATAACATTCAGAACATTTCTTCCTTGACAATTGAACCCTACATATTAGAATTAATTAATCATCGTCAAGTGAAAAGAAAAAAAAGTAATTTGATTATTGAAATATTTGTTCTGTATAACTACTTTAATGTTGATTTTGGTTTATGTAAAATTCCTCATAGAGCATTAAGAAGCTCACCTTTACAACCTCTTTCTTCTCAGTATCCCTTAGTTTTAAGAAGTTTAGAAAGATGTAAAAACAAAGATAATTTAGAGAGTAAATGGCAAGAATTAAATAAAATAACCAAATTATCTGAACTCATAAAAAAAGTGGCAGAAGATAATCGTAATAATTTAATTAAATATTTTCATTTTTACAAAGAAAACCATAATTGGCAAGAGTTATATGCAGAATGGGAACAAGAAACAGAATTATTATCAGTAGTAATAACAGATCAAATACCTTTAGAAGAAGAAGAATATTTTTTTGATCTTTATGAAGCCAGTGGTGTACCAATCACCCTATGGACTCGTAAATTAAATGTTATTTGTGATTGTGATGATGCAACTATGAGTATACAAGAAAAATTTAAGCAAATCTTAATGACAATGGAATCATTACAAGATTTAAGTCCAATATTTAAAGAGATTCATCACTTAAGGGAGTTCGCTCACAATAAGAAGGAAGAAGCACCCAAATATCTTGGTTATCATTTAGGTTTTATTTGTGACAATCCTGAGCTAATTCCTAATCCTAAAAGTGATGTTTTCTTTCAATTATAATAATTATTAAAAATTTATCTAAAACGTTTAAAAAAAATCAATTGATTATGACAAATTCAACAACAGAACAACCTAAATGGCGTTTATTTTACGGTAAAGGACAAAAGAATCAACAAGCAACTGAAATCCTCAAAAAACTAGATCCTCCTCCTTGGCGAGTTTTTGGAGATCAAAGTGAAGTAATTTTAGAAAACAATAATCAAGGTAAAGAAATTGATCCTCGTTGGCAAAAGTTACAATCACTATTAAAAAATAAGAAAAAACGGGATATTCAAAGGGGTGAAAATTTTCGGATTTCTGAAGATGCCGATACCATTATTAGTGCTGTTAATGCCGCAATTTATTTACGTCGTCCTCTTTTGGTAACAGGGCATCCAGGTTCAGGAAAAACTTCTCTTGCTTATGCGATCGCTTATGAATTAGGACTAGGACCAGTATTATCATGGCCAATTACCGCCCGTTCTACCTTACAAGATGGTTTATATCGCTATGATGCGATCGCACGTCTGCAAGATAGTAATTTTCAACCCAGAGCCAAGGGAAATAGTGAAACACAACCAATTACGGAAGAAAAAGATATTGGTGAATATATCAAACTTGGTGCATTGGGAACTGCCTTTTTACCATCTTTACTACCTAGAGTATTGTTAATTGATGAAATTGATAAAAGTGATATTAATTTACCGAATGATTTACTCAACTTGTTTGAGGAAGGAGAATTTGAAATTCCTGAACTAGTGCGTCGTAGTAAAAATGAAGAAGATAATGATGACAAATCAAGTTCTTTCTCTATCTACACAAATGATCTGGATATTAAAGCGACTATTTTTGGCGGAAGAGTTCGATGTTGTGCTTTTCCCATTATTGTTATGACTAGTAATGGTGAACGTGATTTTCCTCCTGCTTTTAAAAGACGTTGTTTAAGGGTGACAATGCCGAATCCAAATAAAACGACTTTGCAAAAAATTGTTGAAGCTCATTTTGGGGATAAATTTTTGGAAAATGAGGAAAACAAACAACACTTTCAAGATTTATTTGCACAATTTCAGTCTAGTAGTCAAACTCCTGAAAGAGCAACAGACCAATTACTTAATGCGATTTATATCTTAACCCGTGAGGTAAAAGTGGGAGAAGATGAAGACTCTGTTAAAAAAGTATTATTAAAAAGTCTTAATTTAGAAAATTAGTGAAATATTTAGTTTTCTTATTTCCTTATATTCAATATCAATGAATCATATTTAAGATTTAAACTCAAAATTACTGTTTATGAATCCTTCCCCTGAATCAACATCATCTATTGATAACATTGGCAAATTGATAAAGAAATTAGCAGAGCAATTTGACTTAACAGGAAAAGAAATTGCTGATGTTTTATGGTTAGCCCTTGAATTACAAAAACGGGAAAATCAAAATTTGTCAAAGGGAGAAGAATTAACTGATGAATCAAATAATTCACAACCATTCTCACCAGAAGAAGAAGTAACAAATCAATCTAATAATCTACAACCATCACAAACAAAAAAGAAAAATCTCAAACAGCAACAAGGAGATAATCTCGAAGAACAAAAAAGTTCAATTTATAGTAGCACTAGCGTAGGAGAAGGCGAAGGAATTTCAATCGGTGTACCTGATGCCCCTTCCTTAAGAGAACCCTTAAAGTTTGCCCGTGAATTTCGTCCCATAATGCGTCAGGTTGCCACAGGCAGAAATATTGTATTAGATGAAATTGCTACAGTTAATCGCATTGCGGAAGAGTTAGTTTATATTCCCGTCTTAAAATCAGAAGACCAATTATGGTTAGATTTAGCCCTCATAATTGATGAAAGCCATTCAATGTTGATTTGGAGAAATACCATTGAAGAGTTGACAAGAATGTTTAAAAGCTATGGTATTTTCCGAGATGTGAGAGTGTGGGGTTTACAGTCAGAAGACGAAGGAAGAAAAATACAACTTTTTTCTCGCACTGGCAATAACAAACGTTTAGCCGAATCAAAGGAAATTATTGACCCTACTGGTAGACGAGTGGTATTAATTGTTAGTGATTGTGTCTCATCTATTTGGCGAAAAGGGACAATGCTTCCCTTGCTTCAAAGTTGGACTGAAAAACAACCCTTAGCAATCCTACAAATGTTACCAGAGTGGATGTGGCGACGTAGTGCCTTAAATTTAGGCACACCAGTAGGTTTCAAAAGTTCAATTGTGGGCATTGTCAATAAAGAATTATCTCTCCACAAACCTCTTAGACGCATTCGAATCAGAAGAACAGCTTTTCAAATAGAAGAACAAAGTAAAGTGCCTGTTATTAACCTTAATGGAGAATCAATTAATCAATGGAGTCAAATGTTGATAGGCAAAGGTGATGCTAGAGTGGCAGGTTATCTTTTACCTACAGAATTAAAAGCCGAAACAAGAGAAATTGATCGTCCTTTAATTAAACAAAAACAAGAAAAACCTATTCCTGAGGAAATAGTGGATAATTTTCGTTGGTTAAGTTCGCCACTAAGTCGAAAATTAGCAGGTTTATTTGCGGCATCACCAGTAATTACTTTGCCAATTGTAAGACTGATTCAACAAACATTATTACCAAAATCTGATCAAATCCAAGTTGCAGAGGTCTTTTTAGGAGGTTTATTAAAACCAAAAGAAAGTTCAATTCAAAAGTTAAAAAGTGAAGTTAATATTAATCCTGATTTAGTCGAATATGAATTTATCTATCCTGAGATTAGAGACATATTTATAGAAGATGCCCCCGTCAGTGATTCTGTAGATGTAATAAATGCGGTTTCTCGTTATATAGCTGAACAACTAGGGTTGTCTATGACTTATTTTCTGGCAATGTTAAGAGGAGAAACTAAAACTGTTGATAAGGATAAAGAAGAAAGGATTAAGCCTTTTGCAGAAG
>JASJDB010000317.1 GCA_030065315.1 Xenococcaceae cyanobacterium MO_167.B52
TTACCTCTAACATGGATCGAGAAGACTTACGCCCTAGAAGAATTCTTATGTCATATCAAGCATTGGCAACGGATTACGATGGCACGATAGCAACAGAAGGAAAAGTTAAACAAACTACTATAACAGCCTTAAAACGTTGGCAGGAAACAGGACGCAAGTTAATTATGGTGACGGGAAGACGACTTGATGCTCTCTACACTATCTTTCCCGAAGCTCAATCCTTTGACTGTATTGTTGCTGAAAATGGTGCATTATTATCTTTTCCTGCTACTGGAAAAACAACTTTATTAGGGGACCCCGTTCCCCAATCTTTGATTAAAGCCTTACAAAAATGGCAAGTCGAACCACTAATTGTTATTTGCGCCACTGTCATTGTAATTGCTCCAATCCTTTTTAATAGATTCTTGTTTGATAACTAAAAATAGGCATTGGAAATATGATACAAATCCCATATTAAGCAAATCTTATGAATAGTTTATAAATTAAGTAGGAAAGACAAAGTCAGACATTTAACGCGAATTTCTTCTCTACTGTAATATGCTGACAGCTTTGATATTAGTTTTTTCAGCGATCGCTCTTAAACATAATTTTTTTCCCCCATAACACCTCTAACATGGTTTATATTAATTTAAAAATAAACATTTTACGCTAGGTATCAACTACTACGTATTTTCCTAAGCATTAAGTGAAAAATACATTTAATTAAGCTGCAACTCTATAATTCTATGGTCAATTTAGACATCAACAATATTAATCAGACACAGTTAGATCGGGGTGATGGAACAACTTCTCCCTCTTATAGTACTGCCGACTTTGCCAGAAGACATATTGGAGTGAGTCAGACTGAAACCGACCAAATGCTAGAGTTGTTGGGAGTTGCAAGTTTAGCTGATTTAATAGATCAAACTGTTCCTAGTTCGATTCGTTTAAACCGTCTGTTAAAATTGCCTACAGCATTAAGTGAATCAGAAGCCTTAGCTAAATTAAAAGAGATCGCATCTCAGAATCAAGTATATCGCTCTTTTATTGGCACAGGATACTATAACTGCATCACTCCTCCAGTAATTCTCAGAAATATTTTAGAAAATCCTGGCTGGTACACTGCTTATACTCCTTATCAAGCAGAAATAGCCCAAGGAAGACTGGAAGCACTGTTAAATTTTCAAACAATGGTCATAGATTTAACAGGCTTAGAAATTGCTAACGCTTCCTTGCTAGATGAAGGGACAGCAGCAGCGGAAGCTATGGCAATGAGTTATGGTGTTTGTAAAAATAAAGCCCAAGCCTTTTTTGTAGATCGAGGTTGTCATCCTCAAAGCATAGAAATTATTAAAACTAGAGCTAATCCTTTAGGAATCGAAGTCATTATTGATGATTTTCGTTCTTTTGACTTTGCTCAACCTATTTTTGGTGCCTTGCTCCAATACCCCGCAACAGATGGCACAATTCACGATTATCGGAATTTTATTAGTAAGGTACAAGAAACTAAAGCTCTAGTAACTGTTGCAGCAGATATCCTCAGTTTAGCCTTACTGACTCCCCCAGGAGAATTGGGGGCTGATATTGCCGTTGGTAGTACTCAGCGTTTTGGAGTCCCCTTGGGTTATGGTGGTCCCCATGCTGCCTATTTTGCCACGAAAGAAAAGTATAAAAGACAAGTACCAGGGCGTATCGTTGGAGTTTCTAAAGATATTCACGGGCTACCAGCCCTAAGACTAGCACTACAAACTAGAGAGCAGCATATTCGCCGAGAAAAAGCCACAAGTAATATTTGTACTGCCCAAGTTTTACTAGCAGTAATTGCTTCTATGTACTGTGTATATCATGGTGCAGAGGGAATTAAGAATATTGCTACTAGAGTGCATAAGTTGACTGCAACTCTAGCAGTTGGGTTGAAGGAATTGGGTTATAAAATTGCTACGGAAAGTTTCTTTGACACTATCACAGTAGAAGCAGATAACGCTAAAGATATCGTCCAATTAGCAGCTACAGAAAAAATCAATCTACGTCTGATAGACGATAATGCAGTGGGAATATCTCTTGATGAAACGACAACAGAAAAAGATTTAGTTGATTTGTGGCGTATTTTTGCTGGTGGAGAGGGAGAATGGGATAGATTACAACCAAATCAACTACAAATCCCCCCAGAATTACAACGCACTAGTAAATATTTAACTGAGACTGTATTCAATAAATATCATTCTGAGACTGAATTACTGAGATACCTCCACCAGCTAGAAACTAAGGATTTATCTCTTACAACTTCTATGATTCCCCTTGGTTCTTGTACCATGAAGCTGAATGCTACAGCGGAAATGATCCCTGTAACTTGGTCAGAGTTCGGGAATATTCATCCCTTTGCCCCCTTAGAGCAAACTCAAGGATATCAAGCTTTATTCCGCGATTTAGAACTGTGGCTGGCAGAAATTACTGGCTTTGCTGGTGTTTCCTTACAACCAAATGCAGGTTCTCAAGGAGAATATGCAGGATTACAGGTAATTCGCCAATATCATCGCAGCCGTGGAGAGTTGCAACGTAATATATGTTTAATCCCTGAATCTGCCCACGGTACAAATCCTGCTAGTGCAGTCATGTGTGGCATGAAAGTAGTTGCAGTTAAGTGTGATGGGGATGGCAATATTGACTTGCCAAGCTTGCAATCTTTAGCAGAAAAGCATAGCAACGAGTTGGCAGCTATTATGGTGACTTATCCATCTACTCATGGCGTATTTGAGGCGGAAATCAAGGAAATTTGCGCTATTGTTCACGAACATGGCGGTCAAGTATATCTAGATGGGGCAAACATGAATGCTCAAGTGGGATTATGTCGCCCTGGGGATTTTGGAGCAGATGTGTGTCACCTAAACCTGCATAAAACTTTCTGTATTCCTCATGGTGGAGGAGGTCCAGGGATGGGTCCTATTGGGGTAGCTGCCCATCTTATGCCCTATCTTCCCACTACTCCTCTAGACTCTGACTCAGAAAACTCTATTGGTGCTATTTCTGCTGCACCTTGGGGTAGTGCTAGTATCTTAACCATTTCTTGGATGTATATTGCCATGATGGGCGCAGCAGGGCTAACTGAAGCTACTAAAATTGCCATTCTCAATGCCAACTATATGGCAAAACGTCTGGAATCTTACTATCCAGTACTATTTAAAGGGGAATCTGGTTTTGTAGCTCACGAATGTATCATCGATTTACGCCCTCTCAAAAAACGTGCCAGAGTGGGAGTAGAAGATGTCGCAAAACGTCTCATTGATTACGGGTTCCATGCTCCTACTGTATCTTGGCCCGTAATTGGTACCGTTATGATTGAGCCTACAGAAAGTGAATCAAAAGAGGAATTAGACCGCTTTTGTGATGCTATGATTGCCATCTATGGGGAAGCAGAAGCCATTGCTAACAACCAAATCGATCCTGAAGATAACCCCCTGAAAAATGCTCCCCATACCGCAGAATCCCTGATCTGTGGTGAATGGGAACACCCCTATTCTAGAGAAGAAGCAGCCTATCCTGCTCCCTGGACAAAAGAACACAAATTCTGGGCAGTAGTGGGTAGAATAAATAATGCTTATGGCGATCGCAATTTAGTATGTTCTTGCGAAGGTATGGAAGCTTATGCTAGTTAATAGTGATTTGTGACCAAATTTATAATATATGATTTATTCATGTATGGTCGTCTTAAACTTAAACTCTTCCCCTTAGCCTTGGTGGGGCTATTCTTTAGCTTCCTCTTAACTTCTCTTAATGCTTCTAATGCTTTTCCTACTAATTCTCACTCTGATATTGTTCCAGATTGGGGTAAAACTCCTGCCTCAATCATTCCTCACCAATCTCTTTATGCCAATGCCCTAAATCTAGAACAAGAAGGTCATCAAAATTACCTTGCAGGAAACTTTTCCCAAGCCATAACCCTTTGGGAACAAGCTGCTATTGCTTACAGTAACCAACAAGAAATACTTAATCAGGTTCGGGTCTTAAGCAATCTGGCTTTGGCATATCATCAAATAGGAAATGAAACAGCAGCGGATAAATTGATCCTTCTAAGCCATGATTTATTAGCAACAGAGGAGCATCAGAGCCTAAAACACAAATCAACCTTAGCCCAACTAATAAACCATCAAGGAATTATTCAACTGGCACAGGGAAAAATTGATGATGCCATTGCTAACTGGCAACAAGCTAAAGAAATTTATCAACTTCTAGATAATCAATTGGGCATAATTCGCACTTCAATTAATCTTGCTAGTGCTTTTAAAAATCTAGGGCTATATCATCGCGCTGTTAAACTGTTTGAGGAAATAAAGCCAATCCTATCTGCACAACCCGACTCTAATTTGAAATCTGCGGGTTTAAGAAGTTATGGGGATATGCTGCGTTTGATAGGTAATAGAACGGAAGCAGAAGCAATTTTAAAAGAAAGTTTAAATATTGCTACTAAACTCAATGCAACTCAAGAACAAGTCAAAACTCTATTGACTTTGGGGAATACCCTATCAATAGCCTCAGAGCAATTGATTAATCAAACATATCAACCAGCATTAAAATACTATCAACAAAGTTTATCTATTTGCCGTAGTTCTGATTATTGTTTAGCTACGAGTTTGCCATTACAAATTAATCTAGCTCAACTACATCTGTTGCTTAAAACTGATCACTGGTGGCAAGGAGAAACACTCATCTCCCCCATTAGATCAGCTTTGAAACTGCTTCCTGATAATCAAAAACATATTTATCAACAAATTAATTTTGCTCACAACCTAATTGAGTTGAGACAAAAAGCCCAGTCTGAAGGGCGAACTCTGAAAAATATCCCTTCTTGGTCAGAAATTGAGGATATTGTCGAGGATATTATTGCTAAAGCTAACTATACTCAATTTTCTAAAGCGGAATCTTATGGATTAGGATTAAAAGGCAAGATCGCTGAACAAAAACAAGAATGGGTCAAAGCCAAAGAACTAACTGAACGGGCTTTGAGTTTAGCGAGTGATGTTAATTTGGGGGAGATTAGTTATCTTTGGCAATGGCAACTGGGTAGAATTAATTACGCTCAAGGAAATATCAAAACAGCCATTAACAATTATTCTGACGCTGTAGAAACTTTAGGAAATTTGAGTAAAGATTTAGTTGCTATTGACTCTAATATTCAATATTCTTTCCATCAAAATGTTGAGCCAGTTTATCGAGAGCTAATTAATTTACTTTTACAGCCCGATTCAAAATCAAACAGCTCTAATTCTGAAGTTAGTGAGAATAATCTAGAAAAAGCTAGAAATGTCATTGAATCCCTCCAGTTAGCTGAATTACATAACTTTTTTCGAGAAGCTTGTTTAGATGCTAAACCAGTTAAAATAGACCAAGTAGATCATCAAGCAGCAGCCATATATCCTATCATATTACGTGATCGCCTGGAAATTATTTTAAGTATTCCCAATCAAACCCTACAAAACTATTCTGTATCAGTTACCCAAGCAGAATTAGAAAGAGAAATTAAGCTGTTGCGTCAAACCTTAGTGATTCGCAGTCGTAGAGCTTTCTATAATCCAGCGAAAAAGCTTTATAATTGGTTGATTCGTCCCGAGATAGAAGCCTTAAAAGCTCATAATATAAACACTATAGTTGTTGTTCCCGATGGCTTACTAAGGAATATTCCCTTATCAGCTTTATATGATGGAAAACAATATTTAGTGGAAAATTTCAGTGTAGCTATTACTTCTGGGTTGCAACTGTTGACTCCTATTTCTGTGAAGGATATGAAATTAAAAACCTTAGCTGTGGGTTTAACTCAGGAAAGACAAGGCTTTTCCGCTCTCGATTTTGTCGATCAAGAATTAACAGAAATTCAGACTCAAACTGATAGCCTGGTTTTGGTAGATCAAGATTTCACAACCCAAGCTTTTGAGCAAGAGATTACCCTATCTAACTATCCCATAGTTCATATTGCTACCCATGGTCAATTTAGCTCATCTTTAGATAGTACCTTTTTGTTAGCATGGGACGATAAAATTAGCATCAATCAACTAGATCAAATTCTTCAGAGTAGGACTCCTAGTCAAAGAGAAGCGATAGAGCTTTTAGTGCTTAGTGCTTGCGAAACTGCTACTGGCGATAGTCAAGCAGCTTTAGGTTTAGCTGGTATGGCGGTAAGAGCTGGTGCTAGAAGCACTCTAGCTACTCTGTGGTCGGTGAATGATCAGGCTACAGCCGAAATGATGAGCAATTTTTATCAACAACTAGGAACCAAGCAATTTCCTAAAGCTGAAGCGGTCAGAAAAGCCCAGCTTAGTTTGTTGAATACTAGTCGTCATAGTCATCCTTTTTACTGGGCTCCTTATGTTTTATTAGGTAATTGGTTATAAAAGCATGAAAAATCTGGGAAGAAATCACAACTTAAATTCTAAATCTTAATGAAAATTTGTTTTGCTTACTAAGTTAAGTCAGATATTATTTACTGAGTAAGATGCAGTATTGAAAAAATATAGGTTGAATTACCTTTAATAGAATTGATAATTATTCATGAAAGTTTTACAGCCATCTGTGCGAGAACGCCATTATTGGCAAATTATAAAAAGACATCAAATTTTAGGAGGTACAGTACTACTAGTTGTCGGTTTATTAGGTATTATTATTACTGCTCTAGCAGAGCCTGTTTATGAAGCCGAAGTTAAATTAAAATTTACAGCCAATAGTTTAAATAACTATTTGATCAATGAAAACAATAATAATCAATTAATTGAAAAGCTAGGTATCTTGTTTGACAAAGATATTTTTATAAATACGGAAATTGAAGAGATCAAATCTTCTCCCCTAATTGAAAAAACCATTAATGATTTAAATCATAAAAGTACAACAGAACACTTTCTGTTTGACAGAGAAAAGTTCGTTGACAACCTCACATTAGAAAAAGTCAAACATACTAATATACTAAAAGTAAAATATCGCGATACTAAGCCAGTAAAAGCCCAAGAAGCAGTGAATCAACTAGCTATAAACTATCTGGCTACTAATCAAGAAAAATTTAGTAAAGCCAGGTTACTTCTTGAACAAGAATTACCCCAGTTTGAGCAAAAATTACAAGAGACAGAAACTGCCATTCGTCAGATTCAAGAAGAAACACAAATCTTTGCTCCTCAAGAGGAAGGGATGATTATTGCTACAAATATGCAACTAGTGCAACAAAAAATTGCTAAGTTACAGGGGCAAATTGCTAGTGTTAATGCTAAATCTGCTTATATTCGTAGTAAATTAGGTATGAATACTCAGCAGGCGATCGCAGCTACTAAAGTTGTTCAATCCCCTGATATTCAACAAGCAGTAAGACAACTCCAACAATTGGAGTTCCAATTAAATCAAGAAATAACCCGTTTTCCTGAAAATAATCCAATTGTTAGCAATCTGGAAGAGAAAATTGCTCAACAAAAACGATTAATCCAACAAAAGATTCAGAATCTTGCTACTGCTCAAGGGGTAAATTTAAATCAAGCCAGAGATTTTGGCAAGATTCAGCAAGAATTGACAACAGAATTAATTAAACTTGAAGCCAGTCATTTAGGTCTGCAACAAGAAATTACTTATCTTTTAGGATTAGAAAAGGCACAACGGGAAAAAGCCAATCTTCTACCTCAAGCCCTACAAAAACTCAAACAGCTACAAAGGCAGTTAGCATTGTTTCAAGCTGATTATCAAGCTTTACTGCAACAGATTAGGAATTTTGAAGCCACTGAAAACCCCTTGTTTAATAATGTTCAAGTTGTTTCCTACGCACCACTACCAATCAAACCTATTACATCTGATTATATTGATTATTTAGGCTCTATTGCTGTGGGATTGTTAGCAGCAACTGTGATCATTGTCCTAGCAGAAATTACCGATACTTCTGTTAATACTATCGAAAAAGCCAAAAAACTTTTTGGCTACACTTGGCTAGGAATTATTCCTGATAACAGCAAATCTATGCCGACAGAAGCTTTATCACGATTGCAATTATCTCCTCGTATCTTTGAGGATTCTTTCTATTCTCAAGAAGTTTCATCAATGGATCTAGAACAGTTAGAAGTTGACTCTCTACTACCAAAAGTCATTGTCAAAGATTACCCTGGTGCTTCTGAGAGTGAATCTTATCGGATGCTACAGTCCAATATCAAATTCTTGGCTAGTTATAAAGAAGTTAAAGTTATTGTAGTTACTAGTTCTGTATCTCAAGAAGGAAAATCCACCATAGCTGCGAATTTAGCTTGTGCTATGGCTCAAGCCAGACACAAAGTACTCTTAATCGATGGTAATTTACACTATCCGATACAACATCGAATTTGGCATACAACTTCTATTTCCCCCGAAGATTCTGGAGTAACCTGTTTTGGTTTGAGTAACATAATTGAGGGACAAATTGATACTAATCAAGGAATTCAAAAAATTTTCCCCAAACTAGATTTAGTTTCATCAGGCACTCTTCCTTCTTCCCCTGCTAGTCTCCTGGATTCTTCTCGAATGAAAGATATTATGGAGCATTGGCGCAAAATTTATGATTTTATTATCGTTGATACTCCAGCTTTAGACTTAGCTGCGGATGCACCAATCTTAGGTCGGATTGCTGATGGGGTATTGTTAGTGGTCAAGCCCGATAGTCTTAATCATTCTCAAGTTAATTTTACCAAAGAAATTCTTTTGCGATCAGGGCAAAATGTTTTAGGAATTGTGTTTAATAAAAT
>JASJDB010000318.1 GCA_030065315.1 Xenococcaceae cyanobacterium MO_167.B52
CGATTGGAATTCGCCTCACTGATTAAAAGCGACTCCATCTCTTTTCTAGCTTCTCGTAATTCTTGACGAGATTCTTGATTAGTTCGATAGTGTCTTCGATAAATCCCTTTAATTTGGGTTGATTGTTCTTCACTCAGGTCTAATCTGTCGAGGAATTTCTGGAGTCCCTCACCCCAATGTTTTCTTCCTTCGTGGGAATACATTTGGGCGATTTGGAACTGGTTTGCATCTGTAGAGGAGACATTTTGCCACGTCTGTGTCTCTAGGGTTGGCATTTGTGCATCTACTTTGAAGCCTAGCCCAAAGATTGATCCTACTGCTAAAGCATGAGCAATAACTATTTTAGATAATTGATTCATATAACTCATCTCCTGTTAAATCATGTTGAGATACTTAATTTGAGAGCTAAATCGGCGGTTTATTGGTCAAGATTGTCTGAATATGAGACTTTACAATCCATTTTGGTCTAGTTTTAGATAAAATTTGGGTAAGAGTTTTTGCGTCAAGAGAATCTTAAGAAAATTAATTCAACGACTTAGGATTTATGGTTCAGCTAAGTCGAAGTTAGATGCCTTGTCTGACCAAGAAGTGGCGTTGTTTGGTCGGTGGCTAAACCAGTGTAAGGCTAAGTTTGATACTCCTGAAGTAGCTTAAGCTATGGGCATGGGGATAGATTTTGGACTGGTGCAGCAGAATGAATATATAGATAACTCCTTGGGCTGAACCAGCTTTTGAGTTGTGGGTTAAAACTCTTCTTTAATAATTATTCCAGTCACCTGTTTGAAAAAGTTAATAGTTATAAAGGCTAAAAACTCTAAAGAAAGAATAAACTCAAAAGACTCTTGATCTATATAAATAAAAAATCCCAAGCCATTCGTATATTCATGAATAATATAAAAGACAAATACAGGGAAAAAGAAGGAAGCAATAAACCAAGGAGGAATTAAATATTTTTTTATTTTTTGATGAAATCTTGATTTTTTCCCTAATAAAAACCAGTTAAAACTTCCTAAAATCCAATAAGAATATAGCTTTGATGCAGTAAATTTCGATGAAAGAATGAAAGATTATGTAATGTCACTTCGCCTTGAACATTATTATCTTTAAAAAAATCTGGCGAGCTAAAACCGATCAATCGTTGCCCATAACTGATTTCTTCTAAACCAATAAAAAGAAATAGTCCCATCATAAAAAAATAAATAAAACCCAAAAATTTATCATTTTCGGACCAAAAAGTTTTTCCAATCTGGTAAGTAAATATAGAGGTTAAAATATAGGCGATGCTCGTTCCGTACTCCACTAATCCCCCCTCGCTATTTATACGTTGCCAGGATTGACTTTCATAACCTAATTTCCATTTAACATAAAGCAATAATACTGTAAAAATCAGCGGAAAAATAAACAAGCAAATTTTGATTATTTTTGCCCTTCGACTTAGTATAATTCTCGAAACTAAGTTAACTAAAATTGCTTTAAGACCAAGTACAACTAGTACAATACCTAAAAGTAATGTTTGTATATTGCTCGTTGTCCAACCTTCACCAAAGGATTTGATGATTTGTACAATAGCTAGAGTAAGACCGCCAAGCTTTAAAAAAATGCCTACAATATGGGAGAAAAATATAATTCGCCTATTTAAGGAGCAATTAAGAGGAGCAATTAACATTAAGACATCTTGAAAAATTGATTTAGCCAGTCATCATAACATGGGCTCCTCATCTAACCAAGACAAAATATAATTATAATTTCCAGGAATATTAGAAACCTCTAAATTTAATTCTTTTGCCAATCGATCTGCTAACTCTTGAAAAGCCCAAGCACCCTATTCATCATTAAGAATTACACATCAGTTCATCTTTTTTCCTTCATCCTTCAAAAACAATCCCTAAAATAGACTGAAGATTCTAAAATCAAGGAAAGTATTAGACTACAATCGCACAGGCAATAGAATAAAAAGAGCAAGCCTTTGCCAGCAATACGTAACACCATAGTAACAAGTTAGGATAAATCAAGGTGATTTTATCTCCTGCCAAACACCTCTGTTACCAAACAGTGTATTATTCTGGCGAGGCGATTTTTAATTTTTGTAGTTAATTATAGGAGAAGCTATGACAGCAACTATTACCAGGGAGGCGGAAGCTAATCAACAAGAGCATCCTCCCAATACAATCGGTATCCCGAAAGAGATATTCGAGAATGAAGCCCGTGTTGCAGCCACTCCAGATACAGTTAAAAAGTTGCAAAAATTAGGATTTGAGATTTTAATTCAGTCTGGTGCAGGAGAATCGGCTAATTTTTCTGATGAGGCTTATGAAAGGGTAGGATGCAAGATTCTTCCTGATGCCCAGAGTCTTTGGGAACAAGCTAATATTATTCTCAAAGTGCGCGCACCTCAAGGGGAAGAAGTAGAAAATTTACCCGATGGCAAAACTATTATTAGCTTTATTTGGCCCGCACAAAATGAAGCATTATTAAATAAACTAGCTTCTCGTAACGCGACAGTTTTAGCGATGGATGCGATTCCCCGTATTAGTCGCGCCCAAAAAATGGATGCTCTATCTTCAATGGCAAACATCGCAGGCTATCGGGCTGTAATTGAAGCTGCTAATAACTTCGGGCGTTTCTTTACTGGGCAAATTACCGCAGCAGGAAAAGTCCCCCCCGCAAAAGTGATGGTAATTGGGGCGGGTGTAGCAGGGTTGGCTGCTATTGGTGCTGCTAGAAGCTTAGGTGCAGTGGTAAGGGCTTTTGATACACGCCCCGTGGTAAAAGAGCAAGTAGAAAGCCTTGGTGCAGAATTCCTGGAATTAGAATTTAAAGAAGATGGTACTGGTGCTGGTGGTTACGCCAAGGTAATGAGTAAGGAATTTATCGAAGCGGAAATGGCACTTTTTACAGAGCAAGCCAAAGAAATCGATATTATTATTACCACTGCTTTAATCCCAGGCAGACCAGCACCCAAGCTAATCTTAACGGAGATGGTAGAATCCATGAAAGAAGGTTCTGTCATTGTGGATTTAGCAGCAGAACAAGGAGGTAACTGTGAAGTTACTAGACCTAATGAAGTTTATAACTATAAAGGCGTTACCATAATTGGCTTAACTGATTTACCCTCTCGCATGGCTGCCCAATCAAGTCAGTTATATGGGACAAATCTCTGGCATTTACTCAAAGATATGGGTGGGGCAGAAGATTATAAAATCGATTACCAAGACCAAGTAGTTAGAGGCGCGCTAGTCTTACATGAAGGTAAGATAACCTGGCCCCCACCAAAAATTGAGAATCCTTCCCCCACTCCTCCACCGAAAAAAGCTGCTGCTACTGCTGTTGCAGAAACAAAAGAAACGAAAAAATCTAACAGTGGTTTAGCTTGGATCTTGTTAGCAGTTGGTGCATTAGTAGGTATTGGTATCGGTGCGCCCGAATCATTCTTATCTCACTTCACCGTCTTTGTATTGGCTTGCTTTGTCGGTTGGCAAGTTATCTGGAATGTTACCCCTGCCTTACACACACCCCTAATGAGTGTTACCAATGCGATTAGCGGAATCATCATCCTTGGGGGAATGTTGCAAATATCGGGCGAGCTTACCTCCCCTACTGTTATTTTAGGTGCGATCGCGATTCTGGTGGGAACAATTAATATTTCTGGTGGTTTCTTAGTAACGCAACGGATGTTAAAGATGTTTCAAAAGTAGTTAGTAGTTAGTGGTTAGTAGTTAGTGGTTGATTGTTCATTGTTGATTGCTAATTATTATCCTTATTACTTATTACTTATTACTCATTACTTATTCTCAATCATGTCCAACAATTTATTAACGGTGGCATACATTGCTGCCAGTGCCTTGTTTATTCTCAGCCTGGGGGGATTATCTAACCAGGAAACTGCCCGTCGTGGTAATATGTTCGGTATTGCAGGTATGGCGATCGCATTTATTGCTACTGCTTTAAGTAGTCAAGTTACAGGATACACTACTTTAGTTGGCGCGATCATTCCTGGGGCAATTATCGGATCGGTTCTCGCTGCCAGAGTTGCTATGACTTCCATGCCCGAATTAGTGGCAATTTTGCACAGTTTCGTGGGTTTAGCTGCGGTATTAGTTGGTTTTGCTAATTATTTGCAACCCGAATCGGGTTTAGTGGGGGCAGAAGCTACTATTCACGAAATCGAAATTTATATTGGTATCTTTATTGGTGCTGTTACCTTCACAGGCTCAATTATTGCCTTTGGGAAATTGAGTGCGATGATTGGTAGTAAGCCTTTGCTATTACCTGCCCGTCATCTACTTAATATTGCCATGTTGGTTGGCACTGTGATTCTAGGCGTAGAATTCATGGGTGCGGAAAATGGCTTACAACCTCTCCTAATCATGACAGCGATCGCTTGTGTGTTGGGGGTGCATTTGGTAATGGCTATTGGTGGTGCAGATATGCCCGTAGTAATATCTATGCTAAATAGCTATTCTGGTTGGGCTGCTGCTGCTGCTGGTTTCATGCTTTCTAATGATGTACTGATTATCACTGGTGCTTTAGTGGGAAGTAGTGGCGCAATTCTCAGCTATATCATGTGTGCTGCCATGAATCGCTCTTTCATCAGCGTCATCTTGGGTGGTTTTGGTGAAGGTAGTAATAAGTCTACTGGTAGTGGTGAGAAGAAATCCTACGGCGAAGCTACTATTACTAACGTGGAAGAAACTGTAGAGTTACTGAATGATGCTAAGTCTGTAGTTATTGTACCTGGTTATGGTATGGCAGTGGCTCAAGCACAGCATATGGTTTCTGATGTAACTAAAATTCTTCGCAAGCGTGGCAAAGAGGTACGTTTTGGTATCCATCCTGTAGCAGGAAGAATGCCTGGACACATGAATGTGTTACTTGCAGAGGCTAATGTACCCTATGACATCGTGTTAGAGATGGAAGAAATCAACGAAGATTTTTCTGATACTGATGTGGTGTTAGTAGTGGGTGCTAATGATACTGTCAATCCTAGCGCGTTAGATGACCCCGATAGCCCTATTGCAGGTATGCCAGTAATGGAAGTCTGGAATGCTCAAAATGTAGTTGTTATGAAGCGTAGTCTGGGTATTGGTTATGCAGGAGTGGATAATCCCCTATTTTACAATGACAATACTTTGATGTTGTTGGGTGATGCGAAGACGAATGTTGGGGCAATTTTGGGTGAGTTGTCAGCTAGTGAGAAGAAAGAGTTGGTAGCTGCTTAATCCTTGATTATCCCTCTTGTTTAAGGGGGATTTTTTCTCTTAAACCACATCCATCTTGAGACCTGGAGTTTTTGATGCTTCCGAGATATTGTTATAGAACTTTTTCAAAAACCCCCTTCCCCTAAAACTTTTTCAACAGGTTAAGTTATATCAAATCACTAAATGTTTGCTACAAATGAAATTCTGTAAGAGCGATTTGCGAATCGCCCCCGTGAATAACCTGTTGCATATCTAAAGTGATTTGATATTATTTTTCACTTAGATCACCAACGGGACTCAAAGGCGATCGCCAAAACTGATTGTCTCTTAGCATTTCTAGATCGAGAACATTTTATGTTTGCAGTGCAGCAAACTCCTATGTTTGCTCTGGAAATTATGAAAAGCTATTCTGATCGTCTGCGTCGTTTAAGGCATATACTTTCGGAGCGGGAGCGAATGCTCTGAAAGTAACAGGCAGAGAACAAGTATCTACCGACTCCTAAAAAAAAGCCCGAAAAAAGTATTTAAGTAAACTAAGGATAAACCAATGGGGTAATGGGAATTACTACCCTAGTCGGGAAAGCTAACTTTGTGAAAATTCTCTCATGTTCATGAGAGAATTTTCATTTGATTTTAATACGAAATTACTCAAACTTAATTAATTTAAAGTTAAGGTCAAATTAAAAATTGATTAATAATCTTTAACCTAGTTGAGGCAACAATTAACATTTATCAACTGTCTCTAACCTAACAAAGCCAAGAAAAACCAACATTTTTAGGCATAAAAGGCTAAAAGTCAATTTCAAGAGGACTAAATCAACTAAATCAGGCACATTTAGTTAAAAATACCATACTAAGTCGGGGAGAGAATATTAGATTGACTACCACCAAAACCAGTTTCTCAAATAAAAGTTCTTTTTGGCAAAGACTCATTGGGGATTACCAATCCATCCATTTAGCGAGCCTACTACCACTGCTCTTAATTGCGATCTCAGCTTTAGGAGTTTCATTACCTACTACCCTACCACTACAAGGACGTTTAACAATATTTGCTTTCCTCTTAGCAGCAATATTATGGTCAACAACCTCGATTAACGCTGGTTATGTGGCTTTAGCTTCAGTGTTGTTTCTTGTCCTAACAGGAGGAATATCCCAAGCCGAACTTTATGGAGCTTTTTCATCCCATATCATTTGGCTAATGATTGGTGCTTATATTTTGGGGGGTGCAGTAGATAAATCGGGTTTATCAGCACGACTTACTCAGATGGTAGTGGGACGATCTCGTACTGTGGGTAGTCTATTCTGGTCATTAACCACTATTTTGATTCCTCTAACTTTTTTGATTCCCTCTACTTCGGGGCGGGCTGCGGTAACAATTCCTATTTTTCGCAGTGTTGCAGCAGTGACAGATGACAAGCGTACAATTCGCGCCCTTGCGATGTTAATACCCACAGTAATCTTAGTTTCTACTATTGTGTCCTTGGTTGGTGCGGGCTCTCATTTAGTAGCTAATGAATTACTAGAACAAATTAGTGGGCAATACATTTCCTTTACTCAATGGGTAGTTTATGGTTTGCCCTTTGGAGTAGCTGCTAGTTATATCTCTTGCTGGGTAATTATGAAAATGTTCGTCAACAAAAGACGTTTGCACCAAAAGTTACCAATAAAGCAATTACCTCAAGCACCTCTTTCTCTACCTGAGCGCAAAACCATTGGTATTGTCTTACTCATGATTGCTTTGTGGCTTAGTGAAAGTTGGCACGGTTGGGAAATTGCCACTGTCAGCATCATCGGTGCAATGTTGTTGACTATTCCTCGGTGGGGAGTGATGAAGTGGAAAGATGGAGTAAAAGCTATTTCCTGGAATCTAATTGTTTTTGTTGGTGCTGCTTTAGTTTTGGGACATTCCTTAATTGATTCAGGAGCAGCTCAGTGGATCATAGATCGAGTTTTTAAGCTTAGTAATATTGCCAGTACTGAATCTAATTTAGTTCTACTTCTATTACTAGCTGTAATATCTCTTTCATCTCATATCTATATGACTTCCCATACTGCTAGAGCAGCAGCTTTAGTTCCGCCCCTGCTTTACTTAGCCTCAAGTTTACAACTTAATCCTGTAGCAGTACTCTTTCTCAGTACTTTAGGTATGGACTATTGCCTTACTTTTCCAGTTAGCTCTAAAGCTTTGTTGGTTTATCAGGAAATGGATGAGGAGAGTTACCGACCAAAGGATTTACTCAATCTCAGTGTTGTACTGATTTTAGTTCATTTAGCTCTCATCTTCTTATTTTACTACACCTATTGGCATTGGGTTGGTTTATCTCTCTAAGAGATAGTCAATCTCCCCCGACTATGCTCGCTCCCACTCTCATCTCAATTTTTCAGACAAATACCAAAAAAAAAGGAAAAAAAAATGACACTCAATATTTTGATTGCTCCTTCTGGATTTAAAGAAAGTCTCGATGCTGATTTGGTCGCCAACTGTATCTCTGAAGGCATACTTAGGGTATTACCTACTGCCCATACTCTCAAAGCTCCTTTAGTTGATGGCGGTGAAGGATTTACTAAAGCTTTAGTAGAAGCTACCAATGGAAGTTTACATACTATTACTGTCACAGGACCAATAGGAAAACCTGTAGAGTCTCACTTTGGCTTTCTTGGTGGCACTGGTCAGAAAACCGCCGTCTTAGAAATGGCAGCAGCAGCAGGATTACGTCTGGTGCCTCCAGAAGTCCGCAATCCTTTAGTAACTACTACCTATGGCGTTGGAGAATTAATTAAAGCAGCTTTAGATGGTGGAGCAGAACGTATTTTAGTTGGTTGCGGTGATTCTGGTACTAATGATGGTGGAGCAGGAATGGCTCAAGCATTAGGCGTAAAGTTATTAGATGCAACAGGAAATCAAATTGGCTTTGGTGGTGGCGAGTTAATTAAACTTAAGGAGATCGATTTTTCCGAACGAGATGCTCGCTTGGAAACAGTACAAATTGACGTAGCCTGTAACTGGCATAATGTTTTATGCGGTACTAGAGGTGTGGCAAGAGTATTTGGTCCTCAGAAAGGTGCCTCACCAGAAACTGTAGAACAAATGGCTTTAGCTTTAGACCACTACGCAGAAGTTATTAGAAAAGACTTGCATATCGATGTGAGAGAAATGCCTGGTAGTGGAGCTTCTGGTGGCTTGGGTACAGGTTTACACGCTCTAATTAATGCCCAACTCCATCCCCGCTATGACATTGTCATGGAATATCTAGAACTTGATCGCTTGCTACCAAAAGCAGATTTAGTAATTACTGCTGAAGGTTGTCTAGACTATCAAACTCCTCGTGGCAAAATTCCTGTAGAAGTTGCTCGACGGGCTAAATACTATAATTTGCCAGTTATTGCTTTAGCAGGAACAATTGGTCAGGGTGCAGAGACCAACTGGCAACATGGGATTGATTATTTCACCAGTATTTTGACCTATCCCTGTCAACTAAGCGAGGCGAT
>JASJDB010000319.1 GCA_030065315.1 Xenococcaceae cyanobacterium MO_167.B52
AAAATGTATTTTAAAAATGGTTGGATTAAAGTCAGTATAGGTTTAGGTAAAGGTAAAAAACTCCACGATAAGCGGGAATCCGTCAAACGCAGGGATGATGCTAGAGATATGGCTAGAGCCATGAAACGTTACTGATCTTAGAGCAGTTTTGATCTGAAGCATAGATTCTTACTTTTTGTGTCTGTCTAATAATGCCTATCACCACATCATATAATGGGAGATAAATTCTGCTCTAATTTCAACCTCATCTGCTATATTTTTGCTATGTATTTTCACCAAAGCTAATTGTTGTTGTTTGATAGTTTTGAGTAGTAAGGATAATACTTGCCCTTCCTGTTCTGGTTTACAAAGTAATTGACAACCATAGCGAGGAAGCATAGCTTCAGAGCCAACTAAATTTGAGTTTGTTGTAGATTCTTCAATCTGGTGTTTAAAAGCTTCAACTAGTGGTCGTAATAACAAGTTTGCTCCGACCACAGCAAAAGTTCCTAGATAGGCTTGTAGTAAATGTCCTGAACCCACTAATGTGCCTACTGCTGCTGCACACCATAAAGTAGCTGCTGTATTAATACCCCGAACACTTGTTCCTTCCCGTAAAATTACTCCACCACCTAAAAAGCCAATTCCAGAGACTATTTGAGCTGAGACTCTAGTAGGACTAGTATCTCCTGTAGTCATTACCGATAACATGACAAACATTGCCGAACCCAAAGTAACTAATACATTAGTTTTGAGTACTGCTCTAGTTTTTAGCCACTGTCTTTCAATTCCAATGCCTACCCCCAGAAAAAATCCTACGAGCAAACGGATTGTAAAATCAATCCAGGTCATTATTACCGTCTCCGATTACTCTAAAAATTAAGTGAACTAATGGTAATTTTACGGTTAAACAAGTTAGGTTAAATCTTGATATTTAAGTCTATATTAAATAGACCCATACATTTAAGCATATTTAGTTTAAGATTAAGTTAAGAAAAATATTATGTTATAGATAAGCTTTATCAATAACATAATGATAATTATAAAAACAACTGTTATTTAACTTTAAATAGGATAATAAACTAAACCTATTTTTAACTGATTTTCTAGAGAAAAGCTGACAATCCTTAGCTAAACAATACCCAAAAACCGCCACCAAAAACCCCCAATCACTAGCCACACAAAAAGATGAACCAAGCTTAAAATCCAACCTAACTTCAACCAAGTAGATGCATCTATATAACCTGCACCGTAGTATATTGGTGCTTCGGCGGTTGCATAATGAGTTAAGCATCCTGATAAATTTACTAAAAAAGCTAGCGATAAGGCTGCATACATAGGGGGAGTCCCCAAAGTAATGGCTACAGATAAAAATGCTGGATACATGGCACCAGCACGGGCAGCCTTACTGGCAAAAAAATAATTACCATAGAAATAAGCTGCTCCTAGCCACAAAAAAGCCCATTGCCAAGATAAATTTTGAATTAATTCCCCTAAAGCTACACTTAACCAAGAAATTAATCCCAATTGCTCAAGAAAAGTTGCCATCATTAGTAAGGTAGAAAACCAGATAAAAATATCCCAGGTTTTATGCTCCTCCACCACATCTTTCCAAGTCAAAACCTGAGTAGTTAATAATAAAGCCACTCCAATCAATGCCGTTGTGGCACTTTCGATACCCCCTAACTTATTGCCAAAAGACCACAAAAACAGCAAAAACAATACTGTAATTAGCATCAGCCATTCTTGTCTACTTACTTTTCCCATAGAGCTTAACTTTTTCTTTGCTAGTTGGGGAGCTTCAGGAGTATTTTTAATCTCTGGGGGAGCCAAAACATAGATAATAATAGGCATTAGCAACAAACTAATAGTTCCTGGAACTAGAGCAGCTAAAGCCCAAGTAACCCAATCGAGGTTAATTCCGATTTCTTTTGCCAGTTGAGCCATCAGGGGATTAGCAACCATAGCTGTTAAGAACATAGCTGTAGTAATTTGAGTCCCTTGATAAGCAGTAACCATGAGAAATCCACCGATTCTCTGAGCTGTTCCATCGTAGGATTCGCTTTTATAAGCGGTAGCCAAAGACTTTACCAGAGGAAAAATTACCCCTCCTGCTCTAGCATTACCACTAGGCATTACTGGTGATAGTATTAAATCTGTAGCTAATAAGCCATAACTAAGAAATAAGGTATTTTTTCCTAGCACTGACATAAAACCATAGGCAATTCTACTGGCTAAACCAGTCTTGATAATAGCTCTGGCAATCAGAAAAGAGCTACAAGTTAACCAAGAAGTACTACTGCTAAAGCCACTTAATCCTTGTTCAAGAGTGAGAGTATTAGATAGCACAAGGATAATTATCGCAATAATTGCGATCGCGCCTTGAGTCATGGGCTTAGTAACGAACCCCACAACGGTGGCTAAAAAAATCGCTAGTAAGTGCCAGCCTACTATCGTAATTCCTATAGGAGGTGGTAGCAACCAGATAATAATGCCTAATGATATAGGTAAGCCAAAAGAAATAAACTGACGTAATTTAATCCTTTTCTTTAATGATCTAGGAAATAATGATTGTTGAATTTGAGTAAAAATGATCGCCTCCTCTGTTCATTTCGTCTTCTCTTGTCTTTTCTACTCTTTAAGACAGAGCAGATAAATTGACTTGTGTTAAATGATTTAAAACATCGGGTATTTGCATTGTGTTTAAAAATCGACTCTGAAAAATATCCTGAGATAATTTGCAAAAACCAGAAGTGTAACTGCAATTGAGAATAGAAGACTTGCCATCGGGAACTTTAAGAGTATAAGTCTGTCCCAATTGCAGCAACTCCCCTAAACTAGTAAGAGTCGGTACAGCTAAGTCGGCAATTTTTGCCATTTCTACAGGTGCAGTAATCAGACTAATTTCTCCTGTGCGATGTTGAGAAAAATCTTGGGCTAAGGAGGGGAGATGACTTTGACTACCTGGTTCTTGGATATAAGAATAAATTTGGGATTCTGTGGGCAACTTTTCGATTTTAATGCCATAAATTTGAAAAATATGATTGATTTCCCTAATAATTTTTTTTATAAGATTGTTGGTACGAGAATTACTGGTTAAATCTGCAATAACTTTTCCTGTGAGAGCAGAAAGCACATTAGTAGTGGCGTTAATTGCTAATTTATGACAAACGGCAGTTCTAATTTCAGTTGTGTAAGTAGCTGATATACCGTGCTTAGAAAAAATTTCACACAATTGTTGAACTCTAGCTTGCTGCCTAGAATTAGCTTGGGTTTGAGTTAAACCTAAAATTAGCTTTGGCGGTTTTTTGACTTGAATATAACCTTCTGGAGTTTTATGACAAGGAGCCTTAACTACACAGCCTACTAAAACAAAATCTCCTAAACTGCTAAGAATACTTCCTTGAGGATCAAGACTATTTAAGTGACGACGAGAACCAAGTTGTTCTAATACCTCTGGATTCAGTGATTTTAAATAAATTTCGTCATTAAACCACCAGTAAGGAATACCATTTTGGGCATGAACAATTAGGGTATCTTTCGTAGCATGAAATTTGATATAGGAAGCAACTTGTGTTAAGCAGTGGCTTTTGATAGCAACTATAATCAGGTCAAATTTTTCAGCTAGATAGGTTTTTGTATCAATAAAACGTACTTGGGATTGTAGGGGTGAAATACAAAATTTTGTTTCTGTAGCAGAGACGATAGTTAATCCTCGATGTTGAATTTGTTGAGTGTAATTACTTTGGGCTTTCCCTGCAAAAGTTACTTTCAAACCAGCCTTAACTAGAGATGCACCTATCAGCGCACCAATAGAACCAGCACCAATAACCAAAATATTACCCATTAGCTTTAAAAAAATTAGCCTACTTAAATTAGTTAAAATGCTTATAGATAGTAAAATACAAAAATTAAGATGACTTTAAGCAGATTTTAAGAGATTAAACTTTTTTAATTAAATTATTAATTATCATGACCAAACTGGCTTCTCTAAAAATTGTTTCTCTTCTTCCGAGTGCTACAGAGATTATTGACTGTTTGGGTTTGAGCAATGCTTTAGTCGGACGTTCTCATGAATGCGATTATCCTTCCTCAATTCAAGATTTGCCAGTTTGTACCGCAGCGAGACTCAATAGTGATAATAAAAGCAGTCAGATAGACAAGGACGTTCAAACTCTTTTACAAGAAGCTATCAGTATTTACCAGATTAAAATTGACGTAATAGAGCAACTGCAACCAACTCACATTATCACCCAAGACCAATGTGATGTGTGTGCTGTTAATTTTGGTGAGGTAGAAAAAGCGATCGCTGAATTAACTAAATCTAATCCTCAAATTATTTCTCTACAACCCAATCTATTAAAGGAAGTATGGCAAGATATCAAACGAGTAGCCGAGACTTTGGGAGTGGAATCGGAAACAGTTTTAAACAAATTACAAGATAGAATTAATGCCATAATTCTTAAGGTTAAAGACATCAATCAAAAACCCACTGTAGTTGCTCTAGAATGGACTGAGCCATTGATGGGAGGGGGCAATTGGATTCCCGAACTAATCGAAATTGCTGGAGGAAAACCACTATTAGGGGTCAAGGGGGAACATTCTCCCTATCTATCTTGGGAAAATTTAACTGAAGCCGATCCAGATGTCATAGTAATTATGCCCTGTGGCTTTGATTTAGAAAGGACTGAACAAGAGTCAAAGGTATTGATGGAGAATCCAAATTGGTCAAACTTAAAAGCAGTTAAAAACGGCAAAGTTTTTATCGTTGATGGTAATGCTTATTTTAATCGTCCCAGTCAGAGATTAGTAGATTCGGTGGAGATATTAGCGGAGATATTACATCCTGAGTTGTTTAATTATGGATTTAAAGGAAAAGGGTGGAAGCAATTTTTTTGATGAGGTGATTGGGGAAAGCAGGTAATTAGCGATCGCTGATTGAATTAAATCTTTAACAGTATATTGCCCCAGGCTTTAGGTTAGAATATTTTGGCTGTAATTAGATAGAAAATCTTATATAAAATCAATGCGTGTTTCCCTTAATTGGTTAAAGGAATTAATAGATATACAACTAAGTCCAGAAAAGTTGGGTGAGATTTTAACCATTGCTGGTTTTGAAGTTGAAGAAATTGAAGATTTACGTAAATTTGCCGATGGCGTAGTTATTGGAAAGGTCATTACCAGAGAGCGTCATCCCGATGCGAATAAGTTAAGTGTATGTACAGTGGATGTGGGGAGAGATACTCCTCTAAATATTGTCTGTGGTGCTTCTAATGTGAAAGCGGATATCTATGTTCCTGTAGCGACAGTAGGGACTTATTTACCTGCGGTGGATTTGAAATTAAAACCCACTAAGTTACGGGGTGTCCCTTCAGAAGGAATGATTTGTTCTTTGTCTGAGTTGGGATTAGCCAAAGAATCGGAGGGAATTCATATTTTTTCAGGAAATATGAAACCAGGGGATGATGTCAGACCTTTTTTGGGACTAGATGATGTAATTTTAGACTTGGCTACTACTGCTAATCGTGCTGATGCTCTCAGCATGGTAGGGATTGCTAGGGAAGTGGCTGCTTTGACGGGAGAAACTGTGAGATTACCTGAAGCCGAAGCTGTAACCATTGAGAGTAATAATTCTCTTGAAGTAAAAGTAGAAGATACTAATGCTTGTCCTGCTTACTTTGGTACTGTGGTGACAGGAGTAGAAATTGCGCCTTCTCCTGATTGGTTGCAATGGCGTTTACAAGCTGCTGGAGTCCGTCCCATTAATAATGTAGTGGATATTACCAACTATATCCTACTGGAGTGGGGTCAACCTCTCCATGCTTTTGATCGAGAAAAACTCCAAACAGTAGCAGGAAGTGAAGATTTAACTCTGGGAGTGAGATTTGCTACAGAAGCAGAAAATCTTAAAACTCTAGATGGACAAGAGCGAAACTTAAAACCCGAAAATCTGGTAATCACTGTTAATGACAAACCTGTAGCTTTAGCAGGAGTTATGGGAGGAGAAACCACAGAAGTTGATGATAATACCAAAAATATTGTTTTAGAATCTGCCTTATTCGATCCAGTAGTAATCCGTCGTTCCTCCCGTAGTCAGGGGTTACGAAGTGAATCATCTACCAGATATGAAAGAGGCGTAAATCAGGTAGAATTAGATCATGCTTGTAGTCGTGCGATCAGATTATTAACGGAGTTAGCAGGAGGCACCTTAGTCAGTCAAACTGTATCTGATAACCGTCCTGATGTTGCCAGTCGCACCTCCATACAGTTACGTCTTAATAGACTAAATCAAGTCTTAGGAGAGGTAGAAAAAGACGGTACAACAGGCTATATTACAGCCACAGAAGTAGAAAAGATTTTAACAGCCTTAGGTTGTACTTTAGAATCAGGCAATGAGAGTGATACTTGGCAAGTTACTGTTCCTC
>JASJDB010000320.1 GCA_030065315.1 Xenococcaceae cyanobacterium MO_167.B52
GGATAGTACCAAAGCAGATGTAGTTCTCCTGGTATATCTTTACCTAGTTCAACTCCCGTTTTGAAGTCAAGACGGAGATAAAAATTTAGGTGATCTAGTCCATAGAAGAGCGTTTGTACCGTACTACTACGGTGCATTGTACCTCTGGCTCTACCAATTTCCATTCTCCCTGCTCTTTCCCAGTCTTGCTCGTCCCCAATTCCATTGATAATTGGGTGAATAAAGCTTTGAGGCAATCTATCGCCCTTTATTTCATGTTTTTCGACGGATTTTTGGAGATTAGGCGGTATAGGCTCATTTAATGCCGTATAAATACCCCTGAGATGTTCTCTAAATAAACTGTCAAACATTTCATCATGACTGGAAGAATGCCCTTCTCCAAACCACCAAAACCAATCGGAACCTTCCGCAGCATAGAGGGCTTCCCATACTTCAGGATTGTTTTCTTCTGTTGCTTCTGGATGTTTGGCTAAGACTTTTCTGGCTGCTGTGAGCATATCCCAAGCACGATTTTTTACGGGATCACCGATCCAAGTGGTAAAGTTGCCGTCTACCCAAGAACCGCTGTGGAGTTTGTCTGCTGAAATAGTTTCTGTGGGAGGAAATTTACTAATAAATTCTTCTACTGTAACTAATTGAATATCTTGATCCTTACTCAACTTGCTATACAAAGCTTCGAGGAAAGGTAAACCATCTTTTTGATAATATTCCCAACAGTTTTCCCCATCTAAAGCAATAGTTACTAGCCAGGGTTGATGTAAGTAACTGCTGCCATCTTCTTGATGATAAGCTAAACAACGAGAGATCGCTTCTAAATGTCCAATTAAGTCTGAAGCTGCTTGACGGGGGTTCATATTGCCATAAGTAAAACCGATCAAATCAGATAAGCGGTGATCGCGAAAGACAATAGCTAAATCTCCGTGGGGTGTCTCCAAACGATAGGGACGATACATCAATTCTGGTTCACACACATTACCTGCTTCATCCCGATGGAAAAAATGTTCCAGACTCCAACCTAATACCGCTTCATCGGAACAAATCCATTTAAACCCTTGCTGACTGATGTAAGGTAAAGTTGCTGGGCTTACAGACTGTTCTGAGGGCCAAAGTCCCCTGGGTTCGCAATCAAACCTTTCCCGATACATTGACCAAGCTTTAGTTAAATGGCGGGGAATATCCTCTTCCCACTGAAAACGCTCTTGGGGGAGAGCCATTTTAGGGACAGCAACCCGCCCCGAATTAGTATCAGCCAACAAGGGTAAAATTGGGTGAGTGTAGGGAGTTGTAGTAACCTCTAATTGCCCTGCATCCTGCATTTTTTTGTGTTGGGGAATGATGCGACTGATGATTTCTCGTTGTTTGGCATAGATCTTTTTGCGATCGCTTAAAGTAAAGTTTTTCCCCTGCTTTAACCACTGGGCGATCTCAGGATCACCCCAAAACAGAGGATCGATCCAAGCTAAATTGTGCCAAGCTAATAAATCCCCATAATCCTGGGCTGTCCAATTTTCCGCACACCAATTATGTCCTTTTTCCTGTCTTTGGCTATATAGTTCGTTGTAGCGGGGATGGGGTTCTACTAGAGTGTGATGATGTCCATCAAAAAAGTTCTTAATAATATCCTGTTTTTGGCGATCGCTTAAATCTTGTTCCGCAGTCAATGCCAGAGCTAGATAGGGATCAATGGCTTTTCCTGCTGCATAATCTTCTAGTTGCAACATCAAAGAAGGAACTAAGTTAACCGTCTGATGCAGTTGAGGATACTTTTCTAAAATTAAGACCAAATCTAAATAGTCTTTCGTCCCATGAAGTCTTACCCAAGGCAAACGATACTGACTCATCCCTTCATCATTGGTCTGACGGGATTTATATAAAGGTTGGTGTTGATGCCAAATAAATGCAACGTACAAAGGATGAGACATAAATGATAACTAAAGACTCAAAAGTAGCGACTTTGTCAATTATAAGAAAGTATTTAGACAGTAATTTTGTAGTAATTCAATACCAATAACAATTAATATTTTGCAACTTTACTTAACATAAAACAATAAAATAAAAAAACGCTCTACTCTCTAGCTGGGAGCAGAGCTAAAAATAACTAATAGCTTCTTTTTTAGGGTTTCTACTTTTATTAATACCTAAGAAATTTAGGCTTCTCCTTCGACATAATAAAAAAATAGAACCATAGATGCTGCCAAACAAACTAGACAAATAAAAGGCAGCATGGCTGCGGGAATCCAAGAAGCGGTGTAATCGCCTATCATAATAGTACTTTCCTTAAAAAGCTAACAATTTGGATATTACTGCGATCTTTACCTATTTAGGTCAGTTATAAAGATTCTTAACAAAAAGCGAACTAAAATCAAGTTAAAGTAATGCTATTTAACGGATTTGTACAATATCTAAGGAGAAATCAATTCCTATGGACGCGATCCAACACGCTGGAGACCCTCAAGTAGGCAATCTAGCCACTCCTCTCAATTCTTCTGATTTCAGTAAAGCCTTTATCCGCAATCTACCCGCATACCGCTCTGGACTATCAGGATTCCGTCGCGGATTAGAAGTTGGTATGGCTCATGGTTACTTTATCTATGGTCCTTTTTTACTTCTTGGACCATTACGGAATAGTGAAGTAGCTGATATTGCTGGTTTATTAGCTTCCGTTGGTTTAATATCTATTTTAACTGTAGCTCTATCTCTTTATGCTAGTGCTATGGGTGGCGGACCTATTTCCACTGTAACCACTCCTGATATTCCCAAAGAATTAAGTACCAAAGAAGGTTGGAGTGAATTTGCTGGCGGTTTCTTTGTCGGTGGCTGTGGTGGCGCATTTTTCGCCTATTTTATTTGTTCCAGTCCTCAGTTAAATCCTCTAAAAGATTTACTCTTAGGAGTTTTGTTTTAGTATCACCATAATTGAGGTAAAATTTCACAATTTTACTGGTTAAAAAAAAGTTAAGCTCAGGGATATCTCTGGGCTTAATTATTGTCATTTTTTACTAAAATTATTCTTGATAGTCAGTTTCAATTTGAATATCTAAAGTATCTTCGTCAACATAAACATATAGAACATTAGGACGACAGCATACTTGACAATCTTCTGTATAAGATTGCTGCATCCCTGCACTTAGATCGATAAACGTAATATTGGATTCACCACAAAAAGCACAAATATATTGAGCAGTTGTTTGCATAATAGGGATCTTTAGTTTTAGCTAATATTAATCTCTGATCTGGCAAACCTGAGATGAATTGTTATTGATCGCAACTTCAATTGCTTTTTGGTTAGTAAGAGTTAAAAATTCAATAATAGCTGCTTTAGCTTTGGCATCTGCTTCCTCTAAAATTCCCTGATTGCAAGCAGTATCAATTATTTTATCTAGAGTTTTTTGCTGTGCCAAAATTTGTAATTGGGGTGCGATATCAGGTCCCAAATTGAGAAACCCTCGATCATAGTAATAGACGTTAGAAGTATTAACATCTATTTTGCTATCAAGTATTTCCGCAGCAGGTAACACAATTGCAATTTTATCAGGACTTACTATAATATCTTCTTGCTCTAGTTTCGCCAAATCAATGCCAGCTTTTACTTCTCCACGAGCCATATACAATAATTTAGTTCTACCTATTACCCAATCTTTCCCCAAAACTCGATCAGCAGAAGTAGGTACTACGGTTTCCATACGATAAACGGTAGTAGTTAATTCTTGGATCCCCCGAATTTTCTCTAAAACAACAGCAGAATTATCTATTACTAGTTTGGGTGATGGGGGATTAAATAAATTTGTTAAAGTTGTAAAAAGGCGATCGCTTGTTCGCCAAATATTCCAAAGCAGCAAGGAAAAAATAGTTAAACTACTACCTACGCCCAGATATAGTATATACTTCCAAGATTTATCAGAATGAGAAGACATAGGATAATGAGGGTCTGATGTAAATTAAGGAAAAAACAGAATAAGAGCAAACATTAGACTGTTGAACTTAGTCTTTAAAAATTCTTTCTGATCAATAGCATAAACTTATTTTAGTCTTAAGTCACACACCCACACCCTAAAGGGATGTGGGCTTGACAAGACCGAAAGCCAATCGGTTTAGGCAAGTTAAAACAGTGTCTAGAACATTGAGTTAGATAATCCTCACAAATAAAGGAGCAAAATGTTAATTCTTGATTGAATTTATCAGCACTAGATTTTAAGATTTAATTCCTGCAATAGACAAATTTTTCATCTTATGGGTCTCAAACCCGCTATATTTAGTGACATTTAGTGTAATTTACAACTAACTCAGGATGGATGTTCAATTAGTTTTTAATGGTATTGCTATCGGCAGTATTTTAGCTTTAGCGGCGATCGGTTTAACTTTGACTTATGGTATTTTGCGCCTCTCCAATTTTGCTCATGGGGATTTTATGACCTTGGGAGCTTATTTAACTTGGTTGGCTAATATTAATGGCTTGAATATTTGGTTGGCAATGGTTTTGGGAGCTGGGGGGACGATAATTGGGATGCTTATTGCAGAATTTCTCCTCTGGAAACCAATGCGCGATCGCAGAGCCGATTCCACTACCCTAATTATTATCTCTATTGGATTGGCTTTATTTCTTCGTAGTAGTATTTTATTTATCTGGGGTGGTAGTAATCAATCCTATGATCTGCCTGTGGTACAAGCGATTCAGGTAGGAGATTTGAGAATTGCTTACTATCGAGTGGTGGGAATTGTTTTAGCAGGAATTGCGATCGCTGCTTTGCATTTTCTCTTACAAAAAACCAAAGTCGGCAAAGCCATGCGAGCGGTAGCAGATAATATAGATCTGGCAAGGGTATCAGGTATTAACGTAGAAAGAGTTGTGTTGTGGACTTGGATTATTACAGGAATTTTAACTGCCCTTGCTGGGGGAATTTATGGCTTAATTACCGCAGTCCGACCCAATATGGGTTGGTTTCTCATTTTACCCATGTTTGCCTCAGTAATCTTGGGAGGAATTGGTAATGTCTATGGTGCGATCGCTGGAGCCTTGATTATTGGTCTGGCTCAAGAGTTAAGTATTCCTTTACTCGGTTCGGAGTATAAGTTAGGAGTCGCTTTATTGATTATGGTGTTAATTTTATTTATTCGTCCTCAAGGGTTGTTTAAAGGTAGTTAGAGGTTAGTACAGTAACTTTTTCTGCACCGTGGTAAATTATGGTATCTAAGTACCTGTTCTTCGATACCAATTGGTTGTAGCATAATCTCAAGTATATAAAAAATTTTAATAAAAAATTTTGGTGGTATGTTGCAGGTGGATACTGAAAAAGCATTTGAAAAAGAAGTGCTAAGGGCTTCTCAACCAGTACTAGTGCATTTTTGGGCTCCTTGGTGTGGTTTATGTCGCATGATTAATCCCATGCTGCTAAAGTTGCAAACCAATCCCAAACAAGCTTTTAAACTTGTTACTGTGAATGCGGACGAAAATTTCAAGTTGGCAAATACTTATCGATTGAAAAATTTACCTACTTTATTACTCTTTGAAGATGGAAATTTGCTCAAACGATTGGATAACTTTAATGGTCGAGAAGGGCTATTAAACAGTTTAGAGAAAATGGTTAGCTCTGATTTTCGGCAATCTGCCTAACAAATCATCAGCTTCTAACATGATTCATATAACTCGAAAACTTGGCGACAAAACAATTTTAGTTTGATTGCGGTTTCTTCTACAGGAAGATGTTGCCCACATACTTGCCAGTTTTCGATGGTGGAAAATCGCCAAACTTGTCCGAGATGACTAAAACCTGCGGTTTCTAAACCAATAAATTTTTCTTCTTGGTCTAGAGGGTCTTGATAAAATCTAATCTGGACTAATATGCTGTTACTCTGGAGTTTTCTGCTCCACCCTGGAAAGTGAAATCCAATATCTATCGAGTCGGGATCGACTAACTTTATAGTATCAGGGTCATTGCGCCAAGGCTTGAGGTCAGCTTTAGCATCAGGAAACTGAGCTTTAAAGAGAGTCACAATTGCAGCTATTTTGGTTGTAATATCTAATCCTTTTGCTCTCTCAGATGCATTCACGGGTAATTTTTCTCCTCTCGTTAAACAACTGTTTAATTATTTATGACAAAAGATTAACCATTTGTGTGTAATCTATTAGCCAGTTTGTAATTTATTAACAAAAAAGCCAAAAAGCTTTGGGTAAAATTAGTTAAGTAAGTAATTTTAGTTGGAATCTTGTTGTATTGTTAGTAGAAGATATACATAAACTAGATATACAAGAGAACTAGATATACAAGCAGGGCTATTTCATTCTAGATTCAGCAATGTATTTATTTGCGTTCAGCCGTAATTATTTCGATAGATTGTATTCTAAAATGACTAATCCTCGTGACAGCATAAAAAGTCAATATTGAGAATGAAATAGCCCTGA
>JASJDB010000321.1 GCA_030065315.1 Xenococcaceae cyanobacterium MO_167.B52
ATAAAGTTCAGGAAACATTTAAACCATTGCTAATAATTGGCTATTATTGCAGATTTTCCTACATTCCACATAGCTCAATACTAGGCTCAGTAAGCTTTATAGTTAGTTTTGTCGCCCCGACAGAACCAAGCTGACTAGTGGAGGCTGTCCCGTTAGTCATTAGTATTTATATAGCAATATAAAAAGAGAGCGAGTATTCGCTCTCTAAACCACAAATTATTGATTACCCTTAGCGCATAGTAACGAATTCTTCAGCAGAACTAGGATGAATGCCTACAGTTGCATCAAAATCCGCTTTAGTAGCTCCCATTTTAACAGCGATCGCAACACCTTGGATAATTTCCGCTGCATGATCTCCCACCATATGCGCCCCAACTACTTTATTGTTTTCCGTCTCTACAATTAATTTCATTAGGGTTTTAACCTGCATATCAGGCAAAGTATAGTACATAGGACGGAATCTACTGCGATATATTTTGATGTTATCCCCATATTTTGCCCTAGCTTCCGCTTCAGTCAAGCCTACGGTAGCAGCCTCAGGAGTAGTAAACACCGCAGTGGGAATATTATCGTAAGCCATTTGCTTTGATTGTCCACCAAAATGAGTATCCGCAAAAGCTCTACCCTCTTGAATCGCTACTGGAGTAAGATTAACGTGATCGGTACAATCTCCCACAGCATAAATATGTGATTCTGCGGTTTGACTGTATTCATTCACTGCCACAGCACCATTAACTACCTCTACCTTAGTATTTTCCAAACCCAAATTTTCTAAACGAGGTTCTCTTCCTGTCGCAGCTAAACTCGCAGCATCAGCAATAATAGTTTCTTCTTGATTATTTTGGGTAAATACTTTAATCTTTAATCCTGTATCGGTTTTAGTGAGGCTCATGCGATCGCAATCACAATTAGTAATTACCCTAATACCATTTTCGATCATGGCATTTTGAATCTCATCGCGGATATCTTCATCAAAACCTTTGAGGATTTTATCACCACGAATTACTTGGGTTACTTCTGAACCCAAACCATTCAAAATACAAGCAAACTCTACTCCAATATAACCACCACCAATAATCACGATGCGCTTAGGTTGTTCTTGAATATGGAAAATTTCGCGGGAAGTAATGGCGTGTTCGATACCAGAAATATGGTCGGGTTTAACTGGTTTTCCCCCCACAGCAATTAAAATCTTCTCGGCAGTTACTTTTTCATCACCAATAGCAATAGTATGGGAATCAATAAAAGTACCGTAACTCTGATAGACTTTCACCTCAGATTTATCTAACATTCTTTGATAAATCCCATTAAGGCGATCAACTTCATTATTTACCGCCGTAATCATCGTATTCCAGTCAAACTTGCTTTCTCCCACTGTCCAACCATAACCCGATGCTGCTTTGAAATCTTTGGGGAAATGGGAAGCATAAACCATCAGTTTCTTGGGAACACAACCCCGATTAACACAAGTTCCACCAAGGCGATCAAATTCAGCAATGCCTACCTTTGCCCCATATTCAGCAGCCCTTCTAGCAGTAGCAATACCACCCGAACCTGCACCGATGACAAATAGATCAAAATCATAACTCATAGTCTGTATCTCTCCTTAAAGTAAAAATAGATAAATTGAAAATTACTTTTTGCTAATGTTAATAATTTTTTTGGAGACTCTCTCAATCTCAATTCTCAGCCAAACAACACTCAATAATAGACCTCTCAACCTCAACCATCTACATTAAAACACCTCACAAAAAACCTCTTTGCAGTTTATCAAAAAATAGAATTATTCCCCTAAAAATCAGATTTTAAATATCCATAATTCAAGTTTTTAAAAGTCTCTGGTCGAGCCAGGAAACTACCAATTTTTACTCTTCTTCAAATGCCATTAAACCTTGTTTGAAATCCATCTATATTTCACTAATTTTAGTTATTTATTTAATATAGCTAGTGGTTGTACAACTAACCACTAACCATGATTCTTTAAAATATTATTACTTTCCACCATAATAAAAAGCGATTTCCTTATCTTTTAAAGCAGGAAACTCTGCATCTATTAACATTTGATTTAACTCCTCTTGAGCCAGATGTTTAGCACCAATTCTAACTATACGAGATCGCATAGTATTAGTAACACCACTTCTTTGTCTTCCCGCTTCAAAACCCATCACCTTGTTATATAGTGCTAGTTTGTTTTCAGGAATTGGGGAACCATCAAGATCAAGTCCTTGAGAAATTGCTGTATCTACTGCGTCTGCACCTTTAGTATCTGTCATAGTTATTTTATGTAGGGTGGGCATTGCCCACCTTACAATTAAACGAGATGAATCACAATCTTATCCATGAAGATGAGCTTCTAAGAACCAGAGACGTTTATCAATGGTACGAGAGATTTCTGTGTACATATCAGAAGTATCTGCATCTCCTAAATCTCCAGTAGTATCAATTGCTTCTCTGACGTGCTTACCATAATCGGAATATCGGTCAGCTAAAGCTGTAATATGTTCTACGCCACCCACAGCATCTAAAGGATATTCAGGTAAGATAGATTCTAAAGCTGCAACACGAGCTGTTCCAAGTGCTGTACCACCTAAAGCTGTAACCCTTTCCGCTACCATATCTACATATTCTTCTAGTTCTCCAGCCATTTCATCAAACAGTTCGTGTAACTGGTAGAAATCAATACCTTTAACATTCCAATGTGCTTGTTTGGTTTGAGTTTTGAGGTCTAAAGTTGCAGCTAGAGTTTTGTTTAATAACTCAATAACTTTGATGCGAACTTCCTCCGCAATATCAATGCGAGTAGAATAAAGTTTTTGTTTAGAAACAGTAGTAACCATATTTAGGCTCTCCTTAATGTAATAACTAATGATGAATGAGCAATGACTAATAACTAAACTATCCAAAAGCAATGTCTAAAAACATCATTGCCACAAAACCGCTCATAATTCCTAGAGTACCTTCTTGAGCAATACTCTTATGATCTATCTCAGGGATGATTTCATCGACAATCACAAATAACATTGCTCCTGCTGCTGCTGCCATTCCCCAGGGTAAGAAAGATTGACCAAAACTCACTACTCCTGCACCTACAATACCGCCAATAGGTTCGACTAAACCAGTCAACAGGGAAATGCCAAAGGCAACGGCAATGGAATAATCTAACTCTCTTAATGCTAATGCAACTACCAAACCTTCAGGCATATTTTGTAACCCAATCCCCACTGCTAAAGGTAATCCATGAGTGATATTTCCTTCCCCAAAGCCTACCCCTACGGCTAATCCTTCTGGAAAATTGTGTAGAGTGATAGCTAAAACAAATAGCCAGATTCTTTGGAAATTCTCAGTAATTTTACCTTCTTGACCTTTGAAAAAATGTTCATGGCGGTGCGACCCCGCGCCGACGACAGGCGCAAGGGAACGCGCACCAAGAGAGGGGAAGTTATTGTGAATTAACCATAAACATCCTGCACCTAAAATAATTCCGATACTGACTATTAGGGCAGCTTGCTGTTTAGAATATCCTAGGGACATTGCTGCTTCTGTGCCAGGAATAATTAGGGAGAAGGTTGTAGCAGCTAGCATTACACCACCACCTAAACCCAAAAGAATTCCTTGCCATTTTTTTTCTAGCCTAGTTGTAAAGAAAATTGGTAAAGCACCTAATGCTGTTCCCATACCTGCAAGTAAACTAGCGATAAATCCCAAATAAATTGTTTGGTTCATGAGGATTAGAGGTTTGATGTTAAATTACGCCACAAGCTAACCGCGCCCCACCACCACCAAGAGGTTTAGGATAATCGGAAAAGTTATCTCCCAAAAGATGCACTACAACGGAATGTCCCATAACATCAGTTTTTCTAAGTCTTGGTGCTAGTACAGGAGTAGTTGCTGTTCCGTCTTGGGTCACAAATAATGGTGGTAAATCTCCTAAATGACCATCTTGATAAGGTCCTTGATGACTTTTGCTTTTAGTTGGGTCATAATGACCCCCTGCTGCCAATCCTGGTACAATTTGGGACTCTTTTTTAGCGGAACCACAATTGGGATTTTCATGGATGTGAAAGCCGTGAATCCCTGGATTGAGTTGGGATAAATTGGGGGTAATTAATAAACCATATTTTGTATCTTCGAGGGTAATGTAACCTACTTGTTCTCCGATTCCGTCGGCATCAGTTAAGTTGATAGCAACAGTTAAGCTTGTTGACAAAGCAAAGTTAGGTAAGATAAAAAGTCCGATAATAGCCATCGCAATTAGGATGCTACGTTGCCACATAATTTTTAACCTGAGTTTAGAGAACGAAGTACGGTCTAGATTTTACGGTTAAACTGCTCGTTCTCTAAATTTTTCTAAATTATGTAATGGTTGAGTTTTATTTACTCCCTTTCAGATAAGCCAACATAGTATCAGCATCGGATACTTCAAAAGGATCGGTGGGGCAATTATCGCCAAAATCTGGCTCGACAAACATTTTTTCGATTTTCATATCATCTACCACCATTGAGTAACGCCAGGAGCGCATCCCAAAGCCTAGATTAGATTTTTCAACTAACATTCCCATTTTACGAGTAAATTCTCCGTTGCCATCGGGAAGTAAGAAGACATTTTTGGCACCTTGAGCTTTACCCCATTGGAACATTACAAAGGCATCATTGACCGAAAGACAGATGACTTCATCTACTCCTTGGGCTTTAATTTCATCGTATAGTTCTTCATAACGGGGTAAATGAGTAGAAGAACAGGTAGGGGTAAATGCGCCAGGAAGGGAAAATAAGACGACTTTTTTTCCACCGAAAATTTCTGCGGTGGTGCGGTCTTGCCAACGGAAGGGATTGGGTCCTTCGACGGACTCATCACGGACTCTGGTTTTAAATACTACTTCAGGTACTCTGTCTTTCATAATTCTTTCCTTGATTTAAGTTGTACTCATTGCGAGTTCGTTAAATAAATCATACTCATAACGACTATGAGTTGTCAAGGAAAATTTTAAGGTATCAAAAAAATCAACAATTTCAGTATCAGTCGAGAGAAATCTGGGAGTATCACTGAAAGTTGTTTTCTAGCGATCGCCTAAAAATGCGATCGCCATAACCTTCCAAATCGTGCTTATAGTATGAAAGGTGTAGTTTCTGAAAAAATTAATCACCAGTTAATTAAACTGGTGATATTAGGAGATAGTAGCCCTCAAGAACCAAGTCTCAGGATTATCGAGTCGATAATTTTAACGCAGTACCCGTAAATCCACATTATCAACATCAACCTTGACTGGAACTCCATTATTAGCCCAGCCAAAGACCCTAAAGGTGATTACATATTCGGCTGTTTCAGTAGGAGTAAAAGTGAATGTCTTGCGATGATTCTCATTTTTACAAGTATCTCCTGGCTGATTACAATCAAAGTCGTAATCTACAGGACCAACCCACTCTTCATCCAAAATAAGCTCTCCTGTATCAGAGAAAGTTGGTGGTCTATAGGCAAACACATTCATAATAGTGCGTGTTTGATCATTGGGTGGCACATCACGGTCAAAATCGGCAGAGAGTTCATAGGTTACGCCCCTATATAGTGTGACCGTCTGATAGACCCCTGCCCAAGTGTGGTTGAGATAATCGGGAATATTAGTTCCTGGTAACTCAAGACGCAACTTTTCAGATTCAATAGATTGGATCAGACTTTGAACATTCTTAGGATTATTCCTTGTGATTTGCCAATCGCTATTTTGGGAAAAATCACCATTTTTGATCAAATTGCCTGTTCTAGAATCTTGCTCGACGATAGCATCCCCTAACTCAATAATTTTAAAATCATCCACATAGATTTCAGTATCATCTACTCCATCAATGTGAGTAGCTAATGCTAACCATACGCGAACCATCCCGTCTTCGTTGGGTGTAAATTCAAACCTAAGTTTCTCATATTCTGTTTGACCGTTAGCATCAGCAACAATATTGAAATCCTTACCTGAATAAGTTTGTTGATCTGGATTTCTTGCCCAAAGAGAAACAATTGCACTAGGAAGAGAGTTATTGGGATTTAACCACTTTACCCGTACTTCAATGGCATAACGCTTTTCATTACTCAGCGACAAATCTTGACCAATAGATATTTGATCATCATAGTTACTGGTCGCTTGCCTAGGAAGCTTTAAGTACAATTGCTTTTGACCAGAATAGGATTCACCATTTTCCACAACTCTAATTTGCCCAAAGGTATTGGCTCTACCTGTTTTGGCAAAATACCAGTCTTCATTCCCTTTCTCAAATCCAGGATTATTGGCGTTGAGAAGGATGGGAGTAGGTTCTGCTGTTTCAGTTACACCATCAATGGTGATATTAACTGTAGCCGTATCAGTATTGCCATTGTCATCAGTAATGGTATAGGTAAAGCTATCGTTAGCTGTCTCACCATCATCAAGAGATTCAAATTGACCGTTGGGGTCATAGGTAAAGGTGC
>JASJDB010000322.1 GCA_030065315.1 Xenococcaceae cyanobacterium MO_167.B52
TTGACTCCTCTAATTATGGCAAGGCAAGTATCTCTACTTCCAGCTTTTACTCTACTAGCTCAAGTCTTTTTTACTACTTTCTTTGGCTTTCTGGGATTATTTTTAGCCTTGCCTCTCGCTGTAGTGGGACAAATTTGGTTTGAGGAAGTAGTAATCCGAGATATTTTGGATAATTGGGGGTCAACAGCCAGCAATTAGCAGTTAGCTTCATCTATTTAGTTAAATCATGTTAAGAATTGACAATAAATATTTTTTGACCCTGCCAAATGATTAAACTGTAGGGGAAACTAAAAAAAACAACCTTGAAGAATATATTATGGGTTCTATGTGCTTTTTAGGTCAATTAAGTTCCTTACTATGGATTGCGTTCTTTGTGATCGCATCCGTTAGAATTTTTATCACCATCAAAGACTCAAAGATATTCACTTCTAAAAATTAACTGTTCTTATAATCTTCTAATAGTTGGGGGATATAGTCATAACCATCAACCCCAACTAAGGCAATTATTTCAGAGCGGTGTTGAGATAATAAACCACTAAAAATATCTTCCCCTTTTTGTCCCTTAATAATAGTCATTAATCCTGCACTTTTACGCCATTCAAGAGAATTAATTTGGTGGAGTAGATACATTCCTACACAGCCGTAAAATACAGTTTTATCCAGATCTTCGATGCTATAGTAAGCTTCTGCTAGATAAATATAGCTGAGTCCTTGTAGATAGATATTTTGAGCTATTTGAGCGAGTTTTGCCCCTTTTTCTAAAGCTGCGATCGCGCTAAGAGGTTGAGCTAGGATAACATAAGCAATACCTAAACTATTATTGCCCAGAGATTGACTTTGGATATCTTCAGCTTTTTCCGCCAGTTGTAAACCCTGCTCCAAATAGCGGATTGCATCGTTATAGATATCCGTATCCATAATATCTAACTGATGAGCAGAGAATACTTTGCTGTAACCAAGATTTACCAGTGCGTTAGTTTCTCCCAATCTATTACCAATTTGGCGAGCGAGTATTAAAGCCCTTTGACTATAGTTAATTGCGCTATCATAATCTTGCTGTTGGACATAAGTGCGACTTAAGTGATTAAGATTAGCAATTTCACAAGTTCGATCTTCCACGTTCCTAGTGATTTCTAAAGCTTCTTCATGGAACTTGATCGCTTGTTCGTATTGTCCTAAAGTACGTTGGGAATAACCCAATAAAGTTAGAATTCGAGCTTTTTCCCTATCCCCTGGTATCTGTTGAATTGGTTGGCTCAAGTATTGCAGGGTGTTTTGTAAATATTCCCCAGAAAACGAGACAAAAAATCCACTATACAAAGGAAAGTCATCACGACGAGCAAAAAGGCGCAAAATTTGGAGCATGATTTGAAAGCAACCATCCCGTAATTGGCTATTAATCGTAAAAGTTTGGGATAACTCCAGCCAAATAACAGCAAAAGTTAATAGGGTACTATAGGAAACTTGTTTACCAAATTCAGCATTATAGGGTTGCTTATCGTACCAAGAAACTAAACCTTGTTGCACGTATTGCAATAAGATTGCTAACTCTACCCATCCTCGCAACTCAATATTATTAGTAATTCCCCTTAAATCCGAGAGGGCATTTTGTTCTGCTAAAGTTTTAAATAACTGCTTCGGTAAAGGACTATCAATCTTTTTTTGCCAAAAACTCCAAGGATTAGGCTTTTCCCTACTAAATCCGAGATTTCTTTGAGATTGATACATCCAGCTAACGAGATCATCTTCTATCTGAGCAAAAGAATTTAATCCCGCAATTATTCCTACCGCTATTTGTTGACAATCTTCAGCTATTTTACTGTCACTAGCATTTTTAGCAGCATCATCTAAATTTTTAGCCAATTCTTGTAATTTATGCCGATTTAAAGGCTTTTTTTGATTAATATCGAGAATTTCATTTAAAGTTGTAATACGTTTACTATGATCACTTTCTAACAGTTTTTTAGTAGCAAATGCGATCGCATTTTGTTGTTGATTAGCTTTTTGCAACCTATTATATTGAGTTTCAATAGTTTCTAAAGCTCTTAGCATACGTTGGGCTTTAAGTTTTTTATCTAATTGTGCTTTAGTCGCTTCTAGTCTTTGGGTAAAGCAACGTTCCCACACTTCCCCCGTACCAGATTCAATTTCTCGCTGCAACATGATATAAACCCTTTCTGTGGAGGCGATTTTACCTTGAAGAGTTTTATCTACAATTGTGTCAATTAAAGCCAAGTAGCGATCTGATAATGATTGAACCACGATTTTTTATCAATGAAAGTTTAAAGCTTATTGATGATCATAACAATACTTAGTATTGCTGCTTGCGCCAATAAGTACCTATTTTCCCTAACAACTAATACCTACCTCAATACTGTTCGGATAAGCCTAAAAACTTAATGAAATTAGGGAGTGTGGGGAGTGTGGGAGGTGTGGGAAGTATGGAAGAGAGAGGGAGGAGAGTGGGAGGTGTGGGGAGAGAGTGGAGAAAGTCTTGCTCCCTTGTCCTCCCCTTCTTCTCCACCTTCTCCATCCTCCGAAGGACCTTCTTCTCTCTCTCTTTCTCAACAGACAACCTTCTTAACCGAACAGTATTGACTCCCATCTGAGTTTACATTGAGAACCTTTCTTTTCTCTCTAATTTTCGTCGAACTGACTTAGCGAACGCTAAATTTTTGTCATTAAGACTTACTAATTGACACCACTTATTCTGGAGTATCTAGACTGTAAGTCCCACTGTGCAGTGCGTTCAATAGTTTGAATTTCGTCGAACTCACGTTGAAAAGGATGCCAGATTAGGAGACGACCTTGTCTATCTTCTTTAGCTTCAGATACAGTGTTACTACATCCAGAAATCAAAAATGCGATCGCAAATAATAAGAAATGAAAAAAACTTTGAGTTAAAATCCTCATCTAATATCAATGTTCAAAAGTCACTGTCTGACTATAGTCTAGAAGAAATTAAGGTGTTTAAACCCAATTCATTATTTTTATTGGACTATGGATAAGATAATATGACCAGGGAGTTTGACACTTAGAATAGGCGCTCCCTTTTAGTAAAATCTTAATTGTTGTAATTTATAATGATTAACTTAATTCTCTATAGTAAACCTGGCTGTCATTTATGCGAAGGATTAGAAGAAAAACTAGCGCAAGTGACTAATATAAATTTTGAACTAGAAATTAGAGATATTACCACTCGCGAAGATTGGTTTAATATCTATCAGTATGAAGTACCTGTTTTATGTCAGCAATTACCTGAAAAAGAGCAAAATTTACCCCGTTTATCGCCCCGTGCTTCAGTAAGACAGTTAGAAAAAATGCTAGAAAAAAGTTTAATAATTTAGTATTTAATTTGTAATATAAATATTTATGCAAAATTATTAAACATTTATAATTTGATGTGCCATAACCTACTAAAGATCTAGATCGTGAATAGTCAAGAATTAGCAGATTGTGAAGTTGTTAAAATTAATCGACTTAATCATTTCTTTGGCGAAGGTAAATTAAAAAAACAAATTTTATTTGATATAAATTTAACTCTCAATTCTGGAGAAGTGGTAATTTTAAGAGGACCATCTGGTTCTGGTAAAACTACCCTTTTGACCCTAATAGGGGGATTGCGTTCTGCACAGTCAGGTAGCCTTGAAGTATTAGGGGAAATACTAGTAGGAGCAGATCAAAGCCAGTTGGTCAAAATCAGGAAAAATATTGGCTATATTTTTCAATCTCATAACTTGTTAAAATCATTAACTGCTAGGCAAAATGTCCAGATGTCTTTAGAACTACACCACACCATCAAGATATCAGACATCAAACAAAGAGCAATTAATTTTTTAGACTTGGTAGGTTTGGGAGAACACATTGATTATTACCCTCATAATCTTTCTGGCGGTCAAAAACAAAGAGTAGCAATTGCTAGGGCTTTAGTAGCCCATCCTAAGATAGTGTTAGCAGACGAACCTACTGCTGCCCTAGATAGTAAATCTGGTCGCAATATTGTAAATTTGATGCAACAGTTAGCCAAAAAACAGGGCTGTACCATTCTGATTGTGACTCACGATAATCGGATTTTAGATGTGGCAGACCGTATTGTGGAATTAGAAGATGGAAAAATTAGAAAATATCGGCAGGATCAGCAGTAAGTAGCTTTTTAATTGCAATTCCACCAGCTATGATGCACATCAAAAGATTCAGAGTAAAAACCTGTAAAGTAATCCCTAGTTCCATAGTTACAGGAAGTTCGACAAATTCTACTAAAAGATAGTAAATGCCATGAGAAGCTATATAGCCAGGAATAAAACCCATAATTGCCAAAATTAAGGATTCTTGCAAGACAACCAAGGATAAACTACGGTTTTTATAACCCATAGCTTTAAGAGTTGCGTATTCAGGTAGATGCTCACTGACATCGGTATAAATTACTTGATATACCACGACGATTCCGACAATAAAGCCAATAATCGCACCAAAGTTTAATACTTTTCCTTCGGGCCATTGAGCTACAAAATTTTGTTCTCCTTGGGCTAATTCTTCAGGAGTTAAAACCTTAATATCCTGACTCAGATTATTCTGGATAAGTTTAATTACAGCTTGGGGATTAGCTCCTGATTCAAGAGAAAGAACTCCTAAACTGACTGTATCTAATGCTTGTAAGCCGACCATTTGCCCAAAATTCCAGTCACTCATTACAGCTCTTCCTTCATCGTAAAAAGTACTGCCAAGATTAAATAGTCCTACTACAGTTACTCGACGATTATTCATAATGCTGGAAACACGCCCATTTTCAGCAAATAGTTGGGGAATATTACCTAATTCTGACTTAGCAAGACTGTCATACAAAATTCCTCCAGGTATAGTTAATAAATCTAGCTGCTGATTAATTTTGGGAATGGTAAACACTGGTTTAGTAGGATTAAAAGCCAGCATTTGTATGCGAGAAGATTGTGGCTGAGTACCTTTATCATTAGAAGGCTCTAGTAGTTTGGGGTCAACCCATCTAGCTGCGTCCACATATAGAGGACGAACATCCGCAACTCCTTCTATAGCATCTGCTTGATAAAGATAAATTTGAGGAAAGGAGCTATTTCTAATATTTTTGGAATAAGCGGAAAGTAAATAAAGATCTCCATTGAGATTTTCGGGGAGTAAAGTTACTCCCTCAAATAACATAGCTCTAATACCCAACTGAGTAAAAATTAAAATAATAGAAAATGCTACCCCTAAGATTGCTACAGTTAAACGAATTTTTTGATGGGATAACTGTAACCACGCCAAGGGAGTTTTACGACAATAAAAATATATTTTTTGCCAAAGTAAAGAAAATTCTTTCACTGCTAAAAATTAATTAATGTTGGCTACAGTTGACACTTGATATATAGCATTTTGTTAAATTACCGAATTTCAACCCTGACTTTCATGTAGGTAAAATTGGCAACTTTGATACTATCTTCGGGATCGATCCGAATTTTAACTTCGACGATACGAGAATTTTCGTCTTGGGTGGGATTTGCTGAAGCTTCAGATAGCTGTTTTGCCCCTACTTGTAAGCCTAAATGTTCTACTTTTCCAGTAATGTCTCCTTCAAATCCTCCATACTCACTACTAATAGTGGCTTTTTGTCCAATACGTACTTTTGCTATATCAGTTTCATGAATTTCCGCAACGACGTACATTTGCTGGGTTTGACCTAGTTCGACAATTCCTTGTTGAATATTTACTCGCTCCCCAACCCGTGTGTTGATGCGTAATATTTGACCATCAACAGGTACTTTAACCTTCATATCTTCTAAGTCTGCTTTACGCTGCTTGACAGCAATTTTAGCTTTTTCTAGTTCTACTTGAGCTACTTTGACATCTACTGGTCTAATTTCTCGCAATTTAGCTAAATTTTCTCTTTCTTGCGCTATTTCTGCTTTCAAAGTTTGCTCAGTATTGCTTAACTGTGCTTTCCTTTCATTTAAAGTTGCCTGAGCCACATTTAACTGTTCTTTTGCTTGATCGAGGGTTTGTTGGCTTGCTGCTCCTTGAAGTTGAAGAGTTTGATTTCGCTCATAGGTTAATTGTGCTTGTTTTAACTGTGCTTCAGCAGAAGCAATTGCTGCTTTTTTTTCGATAGTTTCGTTTTGTAACATAGACTCCAAACGGGAAATATTCGCTATTTGTGCAGCTAAATCCGCTTGTTTAGTTTCTCCAGCGCGAGTTTGTTCCAATTTAGCTTGGGCTAATTCTACGGCTTTTTCTGCTGCTTCTAAATCTCTTTCTCGACGATCTATCCCTTGTAGAATAGCAATAACTTGGTTTTTCTCCACCAGATCCCCTTCTTTAACGAATATCTGATTAACTCGGCTATCTTCTGCATTAGCTACAGAAAGTTTAATTACTTCCCCTTGAGGAATTAATTTACCTAAAGCTACTACTTGTGTAGTCTGTTTGA
>JASJDB010000323.1 GCA_030065315.1 Xenococcaceae cyanobacterium MO_167.B52
GTCATGGAAGCAACTCATATGTGTATGGTGATGCGAGGGGTACAAAAACCAGGATCTTGGACAGTAACGAGTACTATGTTAGGTGTATTTGAAGAAGAACAAAAAACCCGTGAGGAATTTTTAAATTTAATTCGTCATCAACCTAGTTTTATGTAGTAGCTTTAGAGGATAAAACACTATTGATTGTATCAGGGGTTTGGTATTACCAAACCTTTTTTATTTAAATAGTCACTAATTGCCAAATCAATTATGAATCTTGCTCCACAATACTTATTTTTACTACTAACAACCGTTTATCATATCTTTGCTAGCGTAAAAGAAAAAAAGCAAATACCGCCACCAGGTAGGTTAATCGATCTTGGTGGATATCGGTTACATTTATATTCCCAAGGAGAAGGTAATCCTACAGTAGTTTTAGATCATAGTTTAGGTGGAATTGAAGGTTATTTCTTAATAGAATCTTTAGCCAAACTGACTAAAGTCTGTATTTATGATCGCGCTGGTTATGGTTGGAGTGATAAAAGTTCTAGAAAACGCAATAGTAAGGTAATTGTATACGAACTCGATGAATTATTAACTAAAGCTAATATTAAACCGCCTTATATTTTAGTTGGTGATTCTTTTGGGAGTTATAATGTGAGACTATATGCTCATGTTTTCCCAGAGAAAGTAAAAGGAATAGTTTTAACTGATGCCTTACATGAAAATGCCATGTTAACCATGTCTCTACAAATTATTGCTTTAAAAACATTCTTTTTTTCGGGTTTTCTAATATCCATACTAGGCTCCCTATTAGGCATCATTAGGTTTTTAGGAATATGTGGAGTTTTTGAACTAATAAAACCAGAATTAAAAAAGTTTCCCGAACCAATAAAAGCTCAAGTCAAAAAATCTTTTTACGGCTATCGTCATTGGTTAACAATGGCACAAGAAATTTGGCATATTGATGACAGTGCAGAAGAGGTAAAAGTAGCCAATGATTTTGCTGACTTACCAATAGTTAGTATTAAATCTAAAACATTCTTTAAACCTTCGATTTTTACTTATTTTTTACCATTAAAAGCAATAGATAAACTACGAAATAAAATTCATCAAGACTTAAGCCAATTATCCACTAACTATACCGAACTTCAAGCAAAATCTAGCGGTCATTTTGTCTGGCTCGATCAACCAGAAATCATCACCGAAGCAGTAAAAGTAATCTTATCCAATAAACCATAACACCAAAACTTATATCTTTCTTGTCTCAGGGCAAACCCATACTCAGACAGCTAAAATCTCAGCTAAATAAAGGTGATAATCAATTAGGTGTTCCACCGATTCGAGCAGCCAATAACAAAGTTATCTTTTTCTAGTGTTGTTCTGAGAAATAATGCTTGAAGCCCTTACTATTTTTCGGAGATTTTGAATACTGGGGCGCTAGGATTCGAACCTAGGAATGGCGAGACCAAAACCCGCTGCCTTACCGCTTGGCGACGCCCCATCGAGTTGACCTCATATATATTAGCAAGTTTGGGTGGGATTTTGTCAAGTCCTGAAAAAAATTTTCTATTATTCGTTCCAAGATAGAATTTCCCCCACAACTTTTTGTAGTTGAGGTGCCTCAAGCCAACCTACGTAACCAGCATAAACGCATTCACCCTGCTCGTCGGCAACAAAAACATGATCTATCCCAAAAGAATTTTTCCAGGTATGTAGAGCAACCCCATTAGAAAATTTAATTTTTGCTTGTGATTTGGGAAAGTTCCGCAAATCACCATCAGTCATACTAGGAATCCCCTGTAATGTTTGAACAATTTTAGTGGCTAAATTGGCATATTGGGGGGAATTAATTTGAGGATTTGCCCAAAAGTTTTGAATAATGGGAATTAAACGAGGATGGCGTTTTAAAGTGGCATGAGGAATACCAGATAAACAAATTAACTGAGAATGGTTAAATTGAGTAGTAGTTAGATTAATCATCCCATCACTACCACCATTGATATCTCCTGAAATACAAAGAGTGGGAATCTGTTGGGCGATTTTTTCAGCTATGGAACGACGATTTTTACCTAAATCCCTAGCCATCCCAATACCAATCCCCAAGGGATCAATAATACGAGCTATATGGGAACCGCCAATAGGAGAACCAATCACCACCAAAGAGTTTACTTTCTCCCACCATTGAGGGTTTCTCTGTAATACTTCCAGCCAAATCAATCCCCCCATGGAATGCCCTATAATTCGCCAAGGAATTTCAGGATATTGTTGTAGATTTTGCTTGACCAGTTGCTCAACTGCCCTAACTAAAGGCTCAATACGCCAATAAGTTTTTAATAAGCCTAAGCTTGGGGCAATTACTAGACTATTATCACCCCCTACTGCTTGGGCTAGTTTCCCCATATCATTGCCATTATCCGACCACCCATGTTGAGCAAATAACAGAAAATCAGGTTTAGTTGTCATTATCAGTAAATATTAGTGGACTTTAGAGCTTCCATATCTAATTTAGCCAATTTCTGATAGCCATCTTCAATATAACCTTTGCCCCTTAACAGTCCTGTATTGGCTCCAGGGATAATATATTTTAGGGTGTTTTCATCAAAGCGATCGCATATTTTAGTAATATTTCTTAACTGTCGCCACCAGTGAAAGGTTTTAGCAGTACGCAAAGGCATAATTTGATCGGGAGCAGTGGGCAGCAAATGGCGACCTGAAAACAAGACACCACCTAGATTATTCCAGTATAAACAAGCTGAACCAGGAGAATGACCAGGAGTCCAAATAAGTTCTATTTCTGGAGTTAACAGCAAATTACTAGCAAAACTAGTTACTTTTACTTCTGGTAGCAGATAAGCTTCTTGTTCTTGGGTAATTACTTCACATTGTAGTAGTTCTTGGCTCTGAGCCACTTGTTTACCCATACCACCCCGATGAGTTGTAACCAGCCAACGAACTCCCCCATTATTCAGCAAAAAATCCTGATTTGTGCCATACCACCCAGGAGAATCTACAAGAATATTTCCGCTTTTATTTACAATGAAATAAGCAGTACCTCCAAGAGTATCTCGATTAGGAGAAAAGGCAAAAATTCCTGGCAAAATCAAACGAGGTGGTTTACCTTGACTGGGAACAGCGCCATTTATTTCTAGAGAGTTTTGGGGCATTTTAAAAAACGATAAAGTAGATTAGTAATTAACTCAGTTGTATTTTATGGTGAAATGCTTCCTCAAGAAGGGTTCAGTGCAAAAGTAGAAACGGTTTTAAAATATCTTTTTCTCGTAGATTGATGTCAGCAAATTTAAATCAGAACAGATGAAACTTTGGTTAATCCTAATTTTACTCAGTGTAATTACTTACGCTTTTGTCAAGCACAGCATTAGTTCTGTTACCAAAACTCCCGTATGGTTATGTTGGTTGGTGATGATGCTTCCTGCTTATATCTGGGCTGGTTGGATTTACTTTGTCGGAGAAAGTCAACCGATTCCCATTATGCTGATCATTGTGCCTTTCCTGGTATGTCCAATATTGTATGGTTGGCTGATTCAAATTGGTAAATCAGATAATAGCAAAGAGGAGAAGCAATCTCAACCCGTAGAACCAGAAAAAAAATTAACTCAAGCTCGTCCCATTAATTCTGAAGAAGAACAAGAATTACGTAACTGTTTTCCTTGGAATGTCTATTACTTACAAAAAATTGATTACCGCCCCCAAGCTATTTTATGTCGTGGCAAGCTAAAAACTATACCAGAAGAAGCTTACACTAAAATCAAAAGCAATGTAGAAGGGGTATTTGGCGATCGCTTTTTTTTAATATTTCAAGAAAGTTTACGAGGTCAACCCTTCTTTGCCCTAGTTCCTAATCCTCAAACTAAAACTAAAGACCAACCTGAAACAGAGCCAATTAATCGTCCAGGATTAGCATTAGGACTATTACTCACTAGTTTTATCACTACCAACATGGCAGGATTGGAACTTCAAGGCATATCGGAAGAACAGATTGAATCTGATCCTAATTTAATGTTTTTGGGACTAACTTATAGTTTGGCTTTATTAGGAATTATTGCTGTTCGTGAACTAGTTCACTACATAGCATATAAACACTACAAAGTTCTTAGCACTCTGCCCTATTTTGTTCCCTTGCCTCCCACTTTTATTGGTACTTTAGGAGCAATTACCCAAAGGCAATCTCCTGTACCCCATCGCCGAGCCTTATTTGATATTGCTTTTTTCGGTTCATTGGCTGGTTTTATCGTCACCCTACCGATTCTCTTCTTCGGTTTATCCCTTTCTCAAACAGTTCCCTTAGAAAACTCTAACTTACTGAATTTTCAGGCTTTAGACCCTCGTTTATCATTTTTTATTGCTATTATTGCTAAATTAACTTTAGGCAATCAGCTAGAGTCAGGCATGGCAATTCAGCTTCATCCTTTAGCTGTGGCAGGTTATGTAGGATTACTCATTACGGCTCTTAATCTCATGCCCGTAGGTCAATTAGATGGGGGTAATATTGCTCATGGGGTATTTGGACAAAAAACTGCCATTGGCATAGGTCAAATTGCTCGTTTTCTGGCAATTTTATTTGCCGTAATTCATCCTGCTTTCTGGATTTGGGCAATTATCTTTTGGTTAATGCCCTTACTCGACCAACCAGCCTTGAATGATGTCACTGAATTGGACAATGTGAGGGATTTCTTAGGACTCTTAGCCTTGGCATTATTAGTTTTTATCCTGTTACCGTTGCCTCCAGCTTTAGCAACTTGGTTGAATCTTTAACATTTAACATTTAACATTTAAAAATAAAAAGTTTAGAGCGAAGCTTTATAACTGATAACTGATAACTGATAACTGTTTTAAGCACCCATTCCCGAATATTGTTTTAAGCCTTTTTTCCACAGCCAACGATTAGCAATAAAAAATACAATCATCCAGCCCAACATAATAAAAATACTGCGAACAAAGTTAACATCTAATCCGACTAATAATGCTGCTGGGAAATGCATCATGTAAGGAAAAGGAGTTAGTTCTACTATTTCTCTAAAACCTGGTGGAAATACCTCTAGGGGGGCAATAAAACCTGAAAGAAAGCCATAAAATAAAAACCACAATTGCTGTATTGCCGAAGCTCTTTCTGTCCAAAAAGCTAACATAGAGAAAGTATATTGAATTAAAAACCTTAAAATAAATGCCATAATGACTGCGAATACAAACAATAGTATTTGTATTAGGCTTGGTTTCCAAAAAGCCTGAGGATAGAGGATGAAAAACAAGCCGATAAAAATAATAATTACAGGAATACGAGTCATTTTTTCTGCTACATGCCTAGCTACATGATGCCACACTGGATCAATAGGTTGTAATAAATAGAATGATAATTTTCCTTCGATAAGTTCTTTCTCAAAATCCCAAATTACCCAAATTGCAGTAAATTGCCTCACTAAAAAAACGCTAAAAAAATAACGAGCAAAATCAAAAGAATCTAAAGCAAATTTGCCACTTTGACCAGCTTTAATCCACACTCCCATTAATATAATAGGTAGAGAATTAGATAACGCCCAGAGAAATATTTCCGCACGATACTCTAACATATTGGCGTAATTAGTTAGTAATAAAGTTTTGGCTTTAGTTATTATCCATTGCATATAATCTATTGATGAAGGTTGATTTTATTTCAAATATGAAGTGATAAAAAATATTAGTATTACATAATCTGTAGCTAAGAGCTGACTTAACACTAAACATATATTATGAGTGATTTTAATAAAAATGAAAGCTTATGAATCAGGCAAAAATTTGCAAAACGGTCTACGCCGAATATCAAGACTTATAAGCTATACATAGCAAAAGTTTTAGCTTTTAACCTCTCATATCACACAAACCCTACATTAACGTCTATAGATGAAAATCCAAGCAAATAAATCATTTTTAGTCCTAATCCTAACAGCTATTTCCGTTGCTAATTTAAGTAGTTGTCGCCAGTCTAGCTCAGATATTTCTTCTCCCAATAGCTCTTCTCCCATTGTCAGTCAAACTGATTCTAGTCCTGTTGTTAAAAAGCTCTGGTCTGAGCAATTTGATAATGCTAATTGGCAGTCAAACTGGGCAATTAGACCAGAAAAGAGTTGGGGGTTAGCTAATCTAGAAATTATTACCGATCCTAGTGGGAGATTTGAACACGTAATGCGGATAAATTATCCTCAAGGGTCTGCTACTCCCAGCATATCCCGCAAAGATAATGTCCCTATAGGGGGAAGCCAATTTTATGCTGACTTAGGGATAGCTCCTCATGAATCTTTGAGATTAAGTTATTATCTTCGTTTTGCCGATGACTTTGATTTCGTCAAAGGAGGGAAACTTCCAGGCCTTTTTGGTGGCAATGGTGCTAGCGGTGGCAATATTCCTGATGGTACGGACGGTTTTTCTACTCGTTTTATGTGGAGAAGAAATGGAGACGGGGAAGTTTATGCCTATCTTCCCACTAGCAAAGATTATGG
>JASJDB010000324.1 GCA_030065315.1 Xenococcaceae cyanobacterium MO_167.B52
ACAATATCGCGCATTTTTAGCTGGTTTAGACAAATTCCTTATACTCTACTTCTGGTCATTGTCGGTCTTGGGTTGGCTTTTGTCGATATCCGTTTAGTTGATCTTTCTCCAGAACTAATTTTGGAGATATTTTTGCCCCCATTACTCTTTGAAGCAGCCTGGAATATTCGCTGGCGCAGTCTCAAGGATAGTTTTTTACCTGTCAGCTTATTTGCCGTTATTGGGGTGATTATTTCTGTGATGGGAGTGGCTTTTGCCCTGAGTCAATTTACCAGTTTGTCTTTGGCTACAGCTTTATTGGTAGGGGCTAGTCTATCTGCCACCGATCCTGTTTCGGTGGTGGCTTTGTTTCGGGAATTGGGGGCTAGTAAACGCTTAACTATTTTGATGGAGGGGGAAAGTCTTTTTAATGATGGAGTAGCAGTCGTAGCTTTTGTGTTGCTAGTTGGTATCCCTTTAGGAATTCAAGAATTTTCTTTACCTACAACTATTGTTCAGTTTGTGACTTTTGTCGGTGTGGGTGTGGGTATTGGTTGTATCATTGGTTTTGGTATCTCCTATCTCACCCAAAGATTCGATCTACCTCTGGTAGAACAATCTCTAACTCTAGTTTCTGCCTATGGTACATATCTGGTAACAGAAGAATTCGGAGGTTCTGGGGTTATTGGAGTTGTTACGGTTGGAATAATTTTGGGGAATTTTGGCTCTCGTATCGGTATGAATCCTCGTACTAGATTACTAGTGTCAGAGTTTTGGGAATTTTTAGCCTTTTTTGTCAATTCCATTGTCTTTTTGCTGATTGGCGATCAGATTAATTTTGCTAGTCTGAGTAAAAATTTTGATTTAATTATAGTTGCGATCTCAGCAGTTTTAGTAACCAGAGCGATCGCAATTTTTGGTTTAGGTAATATTAGTAATATTCTCGGAAAAATTCAAATTAATCTGCGAGAACAAACTATTCTCTGGTGGGGTGGTTTAAGGGGTTCTGTCTCTATCGCTTTGGCTCTTAGTGTTCCCGCTTTAGTTAGTGGTAGGCAAGAAATTATTGATATTGTTTTTGGTGTAGTTCTTTTTACGCTCTTGGTACAAGGTTTAAGTACTCAATGGTTACTCCAACTTCTTAATTTAATTGGGGATCAACCCCTAAAGCAAGAATATTCGGAATTATTGGCTCGTCGTGTAGCATTAAAACGGGTACTTGATTATCTAGACAGTAACGAAATTCCCCCCGAAATTGACCCCGAATTTTATCGTTATCAACACGGTTTAGTCAAAGGAGAATTACATTCTATTCAGGATAAGATCGAGAAAATGAATCGAGAACATGATGATTTGCGCTCTCTAACTATGGAACAACTGCGAGAACAAATGTTAGATATTGAAGCTGATACCTATGCGGAATTTATCCGCGCTGGAAAGTTAAATGAAAATCTTTCTCCTGTGATGCAAGAAATTATGGTGCAAGCAGATTATAAATAGTAGCTAATAGCAATTAGACCTATGCACAAAATAATCTTTATATGAAAAAGTTATTAATTTTTCTGTCATTTGTATAGCAAACAAGGCAATTCAAGATTTATGCAAGAGGTCTATTGCTTCTCTAAATTGTGGAGATTTACTTACTACAAGTAGGATTAATACTTTTTAAAATAGCCTCAAATTCTTGGCGAATTAAGATTAATTCTTTCATCCAATTATCGGATAACGCGATCGCATCTTCATTTTGTTTTCTAGCTTTTATAATTTGTTGTTCTATTTTTCCATAAACTTGTACATCAAATTCTGAAAATTGAATTTCTACTTGATGTTCTAAGTCTTTAGCTAAGGTTTTAAATTGACTAATAATTTGCCTACGCGCATCAGCCATTTGTTGTTCTTTTTTCTTTCCTTGAGATACTTCAACTAAATCTCTTCCTACAGCAACAACAGCTAAAATAGGACTCAAACATTTCGCGAAGTTACCAATATTTTTAGCAATTCCTACTGCTTGCCAAGGCTTAAATTTAAACCCAATAGTTTTACCAATACCTACAAGTGTTATATATAATCGACTACCTGCAACATCTACACTACGTAAAAAACCTGTTTTACTAGCAGTATTTAAAAAACTTCTGCTGGCATTTTTTAGTATATTAATTCCAGCAACTTTTGCAATACTTTCTAGCTCACTAAATTGCTCTCTTAATATATTAATATTTATTCCATCATCTAGGTGATTTACTGAAGCATCTAAAGATTTTTCTACATAGGCAATAAAAGCTTGTACAAAATCACCTTTTAATACTGATTCTACTTCTTCTTTGATATCTGTAATTGCTGTATCGATAACTGCCTGCATTTCTTTGGTAGCTTTTTCATAACGTTTTTCAACTTCTAAATTAGTTATTTTTTGTTTATATTCCCATTCAGCCTCGTTTTTTACTTTCCCAACACAGTTATCTAATTCTACTCCTTCTTGAGCAATCACTGATGATAGTTTTAAGCCAAGACTTTGTATTTTGATTTTGACACGACTGCGTTCATTTTTGATTTTTCTAGATAACTGATTGAGAATTTAAAAATATGTTGCATCTCCTCCAGAATTACGAGTCAAGTCTGCTTGGGCTTGATTAATTGCATCCAAAGTAATACTTTATTGGGTAGTATGAGCGTCTCGCTCATGACTAATTTTATGTTTTAGATATTTTCTATCCATATTTTAGCCTAGACGCACTAGTAGCTAGTAGGTTGGCTTGAGGTAGGAAACCCAATATTTTTATCAACTATTTTGTTGTAATTCTGCTGCATAATAGCGAATAATCTCATTTTCTGTATGGCTATTTATTAAGCCTAAACCTTGTAAGATTTCCAAACAATTAGCAATAGCACCAGCTTTCTTTTTACCTTTAAATTGGGCTGCAATTTGGGCTTCTGTCCATTCTCCTCCTTGGCTACGTAATAAATCTCGGATAGCTGCTAGTTGTTCTTTAAATGTTTTTGCCCATTTTTGTTGTTCTACTGGGGTAATAGTTTCAGGTTGAGATGTTTTAATATCTTGGATTTCTGTTTGTTTGATTGTCTCTTCTGGTGCTTGATATTCTGGGCGCAACCAGCGTATCAAGCCGTTTCTTTCTTCTTCAGCTCGTTCGGCATTTAGTTTTACCAGTTTTTCTAATATTTCTTCATCTGTTAAGTTTTTATTCCAACCATAAGCATCAAATACAGCGATATCTAATTCATCATGAATTTGTTTTAAGGTAGAGACTAAAGCGCGATTATTATATTCTTTTTCTTTATCAGTTAATGATTGATTATTTCTTATTTTTTCGAGTAAGTTATACATTCCTGTAATAGTAATGTCGAGATGTTTTTGTTGTACCCGTTTGCGATGGCTATCTAATCTTTCTCCTAGTTCTCTAATGTTTTGTTTTTGTTCTTTTGTTGGAGTTGGGAATGGGAAACTATAAAAACAACGAGCATGATTATAAACAGGATCGTTACCTTCTCCAATCCATCCTCCTGCTTTGAGTGACCAAATAATATGTAAATTACTAGAGAGAATCCCTAAAAAATAAGCATCATCAAGACTAATTACCACAATTCCACTTTCAGGTATGACATTCTTTTCAAGAAAAGTAAAAAATCTATGCTTGGCTGTTCTAGGAGTTGCTATATATTTAGATAATTTTTTGATTCCCTTTCTAAATCCTGGTCGTGGTCGTTCATATAACCACCATTCTTTTTTCAGTTTTGTGGTATTAGATATTTGACGTTGAGGAAAAACTGTTTCATAAATGTATTGATACAGTGACGGATATTTTTCTCTAGCTTCTTGTTCTGAAAATTGATAAAAATCAACAACAAAATGATTTTTTTTTGATTTAGTTAAATCACTACCTGTACAATAAATTTTTATTGTCGAAGGCAAAGCATTGAGTTCATAACCTAATAAAGATAATTTGTTAGCATTTAATATAAATCCTTGACCTGCTAATTTAATTCCCTGATTTGATATTTCTCTTTCATTATTAGATTTAAGAGATATTGTTTTTAATATATTTACTCCAGATTGTAAATTACTAAAAATATAATCTTGTTTTTGAATATCCAACTTTAGTAAATCAGCTTTATTGTCAGACTCATAGATAACTGTGCCTAATCTAGATAAAAGAAAATTGGATTTAGAATAATTAATCTCACAAGCTGTCATAGAAACTCTTACCGCAGCACCTTTATCTTCCCAAGGATGATCGGGGATTGCAAAAAAGATTCTGATCGGATTTTTCTTTTGATTGAGATGAAAATCGATAACCTTTCTTTGTCTGACTTGACGAATACTATTAGTAGTAATTAAACCGAAGCGATTTACTTTTTCTTCTCTGACTAATTGCGCTGATTTGTGCCACCAATACATAACAAAATCTACTGTATCGGGAACATCAGAATAAACTTTTCTTAGAGCTTCTGTATAACCATCGCCCAATCTTTCCCGCATTCTAGCATTACCAATAAAAGGAGGATTGGAAACAATATAATCGGCATTTTGCCAAACAGGAATGCGAGGATTAAGGTAATTATAAATAGTAATTTTATCTTCAGGATCTGGTACTGATTCCCCAGTTACAGGATGAAGCATCATTTTGCCACCCCAACGAGTTCTGATTTCTCCTGTATCCTTATCTATAGCTGGTTCTTTGCTGTCGTATTCTAGAACAGCATCCCGACATTCAATATTATTGTAAGCTTGTAAAACTGGTTCGATGGGGCTAACATTGCCAAAGCGACGATAATGCCATTGTAAGTAACCAATCCATATTACCAAATCCGCGATCGCAGCAGCACGGGGATTAATTTCGATACCAAAAAACTGAGACGGGTTAATCTGGGCATAGTCTAATACTAATTGTTCTTGTCCGATGACTTCTCCTAGATATTGAAATACTTCCGACTCCAAACTTTTCATTAAATCCAAAGTCACATAAAGAAAATTACCCGAACCACAAGCAGGATCGAGTATCTTAATAGTCTGAAGATGGTTTAAAAAGTCTTTTAATATTTGTTCGGCTTTATTGCGTTTAGCTAAGGTAGGTTTTTTCTTTGTATCGTCTAAAAGTTGTTCTACTTCCCCTTGTACTAATTGCCATTGTTCTTGTAAAGGTTCGATAATTACAGGGCGTACTAATCTTTCTACATAAGAACGAGGTGTATAATGCGCTCCTAGTTTACTACGTTCTTTGCTATCTAATGCCCTTTCGAGTAATGTACCAAAGATAGCGGGTTCAACATTTTTCCAATCTCGTTTTGCTGCTGTTAACAATATTTGTAATTGTTTCTCGGTTAAGTCAAAAGCTGACGCATCCGCGAATAAATTACCGTTAAAGCGCAATAGTTTTCCATGAAAACCAAAGTTTCCTCCTTCTTTCATTGCTTTCCATAATGCGGTTACTTCTGGTTTAAATGATTTGGGGTTAGGTATCCAACGAGTTTCTAATGCTTCACTGAATAAATATTCTTTCAAAAAACCTACGTCTTCTGCAAACATAGTAAAGATACAACGCATCAGAAAATTAGCGACAGTTTCGGGTGTTCGATCCCCCCCAACCCCCCTTACTAAGAGGGGAGTAGAGTTTTCTAAGGTTTTGGCTAATTCTGCTAAATCTTCAGCTACTTCCCTTGTAACTTGTGCAGATATCTTTTCGGGGTTTAATTGCTGTGGTTCAGTAAAAAGAAGCTGAAAAAAGGTCAATACTTCTGGTTTACTAATGTCTGTTAGCTCTATCGTCTTTCTAGCTTCATAATCTCCATAATCCCCCGTTGCACCAATCCAGTATTCATTAAAACCTCGCCAAATTTCAAAGTGCGAGCCAATATCACAAACAATAATAAAGGGCGGTTTTACAGGTAAACTACGAGCATAGGGAATACTTTGACCATAGTAAGCCTTCTTCATGGCTTTACGATAAGTGTTTGTTCCTCTTTTTGCTGTTCCTTTTCCTGTTTTATTACTTCCCTGTTTGGCTTCAATGACAAAATGTCCCTGTTTATAAAAATCAATGAAGCCAGAGGTATAATTTCCACTGGGATGAACAATTTTTACGTCTTTATCAAAACAATAAGGATCGCCTGATACGCTACCTTTAACGTTAGGCTGTTCAACCCCAAGAACATCGCAGAATTCCGAGAAAAACATTTGATAGTTGGCTCTTTCGTTACCTTGTGAGTCTTTCCAACGCTCTAAAAATTTCTCTACTTTAGTACGATTTTCCGAATTCATTATTGATTCTGCTATATTTGCCTCACTCCAATATAGCCACAGATTTAAAAGAGTAGGATGGGCAATGCCCATCTTACAATTAAGCTACTGAAATTCAACATGAAAGGATAGAAATAGATAAAATAGTAAAGAGCTAAACAATATAGTATGAAATATATTTATCTACATGGTTTTGCTTCTAGTCCCCAATCTTATAAAGCTCAATACTTGAAACGTTG
>JASJDB010000325.1 GCA_030065315.1 Xenococcaceae cyanobacterium MO_167.B52
TTTATCTCAATGAGTAACATTTATTTAACGATGAACAATGAACAATGAACTATCAACAATCCAAAGTAATAACCGTTAATTCAGGAGGACAACAAAATCTTCCTGGTGCATAAGTTCCCAAACCACGATTAACGTATAGTTGATTTTTTCCTACTTGATGCCATCCTTCTGACCATTGCCAATACCGTACAACTGAAGAACATTCCTTGAGATAGGGTATATAGTTACGTAAAAACTTAGGGGTGGATTTTCTAATTTTTTGTAGCAAAATTGGAGCAGCACCATAGCCAGGAATAACTACTTGTCCACCATGAGTATGACCTGATAATTGAAGATCGACACGGTATTTTTGAAGAACTTTCGCTGAGTCTGGGTTATGAGAAAGTACAATACGAGGTATGTAATCCTGGATTTTAGTGAATATTTCCCTTGGTTGAAATTCTTTTGACCAAAAATCAGGTAAGCCAACAATAGCGAATTCTTCTCCCAGAGGATAAACTATGTCATTAAAAAGAACTTTGATATCTACTTTTCCTAGAGCTTCTATAATCTGTTTTTCAGTATCTTTGGAAATAGAATCATGATTACCTAAACAACCATAAATACCAAATTTACTCTTCAACTCTTTCAGTCGTAGTGCGAGTTGAGTGATAGGAGTAGGGTCATCAGTAACAAAATCTCCTGTAATAAAGATTAGATCGGGTTCTTCTGTATTAGAAGCTGCGATCGCGTCTGCTAAAAGTTTTTCTGCCAGACGAACTCCATCGTAGTGTAAATCTGATAGTTGAACAATTTTAGTTCCGATCAGAGAAGGGGGTAAATCGGGAATCGCAATATTTATTTTTTCTATTTTGAGCGGTTCGGTTATGATTAGAGGCATCGGGTAAATTGTTAAAATTGTTTGAGGTCGATCACGACGATTGAGAGATCTTGCGGACTTGGCGGTTGGCGTCGATTAGCAAGTATCGAGAGGGAGATATCCTCTGCGATCGAAAGCATTCTTCACCGTCAAAAATCCCAAAAAATCTCCTATCTTTTCACCAATCTAATCTTTTTTAAATAATTTTAGTAATCTCTGCGACCATATAAGTTCTACAATGCAGAATACGATTTACACAATCAATAATGTCAAAGTAATAAAGATTAATCCAAAATGGCAAGCAAAAAAGTTCACGTCAAAGCTCATACTCGTACTATTCATACCAGAGTCTATAAGTTTGTTTGTCAGGGGTGCAACAAAAAAGTTGAACGAGAAACATACGCTACAATTTGCCCTTCCTATGGCAATAAATGCAAAGGTGTTCGAGCGGATTGTCAAAGATTTACCAAATTTTGAATCTTCAATCTCCAAATCCTAAGTCTTGAATCAACATCTGTGCCTCCTGCAAATATTACTGAACCTAAAAATTATGTGGCTTGAACCTCCAGCAAAACCACCACAAGAAACGGAACAAACCCTAACTCAATTAGCGAGTTACTATCGTCAGTTGATTGCTTATCATCAACAAAGTGCTGCGATTGCATCTTCTAAACTAGCACAAGTAGAAGCACTCATCGCCAGTCATAATCCCTACTTATCTCCTTCTTGGCAATATGTTTCGCCACCATCCCTGCAATCTGGAACTGCACCAGAATTAATTGCCGAGTTGGAAGAATCTGCACCCAAGACTTTACCAGAAGTCCAATTACCCCCCAAGGAAACCTTAACTAAAACCCTTCAACAACTACTTAAACGTAATAAGGGTAAAATGCTCAGATTAGACTACTTGTCTCTAGAAGTAGCAGAAAAATTATCGATTCCTGCCCACGCCCAACCCCAACTGAAGCCAAAACTTAGGGGTTTATTGCAACAAGGAGAAGGCTTTAATCTTTGGTGTGCAGTACCCGACTCTCCTGATTGTTGGACTTTGAATTTAGCAGACTTTCCCGATTTCAAGGGAGAATCTGTCCCCAAAAAACCCAAAAAAAGGAAAAAACCTCCTACTTATACCAAAAAACCTTACAATCTTTCCCGTTTGCCAGATTGTCCTAAACTGGACAATTATGGTACTCTTACCGCCACAATTCGTGCCTGTCTTAAGGAAAACTATCCGACAGACATGGATGCTAATGAAGTTATGGATTGGATGTTTCCCCAAGGTTTAGAAGGGAAAGACAAAGCCAAAGCCTATCAAGCTGTTAGTGATGGCTTAAATAAAGGTTGTTCCCGCAAACATTGGACAAGAGTGGAAGTTGGTCGTTATGTTTGGAATAAAGAGTATGATTATGATTACGAAAGTAATTTATAATTACGAACTACCAACTCCGAACTCACGTTAGCCAGATTAAGCCAGTACAAGTTAGAGCCGTAAGAATCAGAGCAAACCAAAGAAACTTATTGTCTTCTGTTTCTACTTGAGAAAGATCAATTTCTGGTTCAATTTTTTTTCTGGCTTTTTTAGGAGGTTTTTTCCCTGTTAGGTATTGAGAATTAGTTTGATCGCTCTTACTCAAATCAGGAATTTTGCTCATCCAGGTTTCTGGTCTTTTTAGCTCTGGAGCTTGGATAATATAGAGTACTTCGCTGGCTTTTTTGCGAGTCGTCATCTGGGGATGGGTAGTCAATTCTTGACAAAGTGCGATCACTTTTTCTCGATTTCCTACCCCTTGATAAGCTGTAATTAATAACATTTGGGTATCTCCTCCCATAGGAGAGCTAAAGCCAATCATCTCTAGGGCTTTTTCGAGATTTTCAATACTGATCCGATATTTTCCTCTTTCTAAAGCGTTTTTTCCCGCTTCATAGTAAAGACGGAATTTTTCTTTATTTTCTTCAACCATGAAACAATATTTGGCAGTAACAGAGACTATTAATTGGCAGCATCCAAAAATTCTACAATTAGCTTATGAGTTATCACAAGGGAGGGATCATCCAGAAGCGATCGCAAAAGCTTGTTTTGAATGGGTTAGAGAGCAAATTTTTCACAATAGCGACTATAAAATGAATCCTGTTACTTGTGCTGCTTCTGAGGTATTAGAATATAAAACAGGTTATTGCTACGCCAAGAGTCACTTATTAGCTGCACTACTGAGAGCGAATTCAATTCCTGCTGGCTTTTGTTATCAAAGATTGAGTGTTTTTGATAATGGCTCACCTTACTGTTTACATGGATTTAATGGGGTCTATCTACCCCAACATGGCTGGTATAGAATTGATCCTAGGGGTAATAAAGCAGGAGTCAGAGATTACTCCGCCCTGAAACGACGGAGCCTGCTCTGACCGTTGGTCAATGCTCAGTTTACACCGCCCCAAGAACAACTAGCTTTTAGTCTGAATTTTGCTGAAGAAATCGACTGCAAAACTATATTTGCTGAACCTTTACCTATAATTATTCAAGCCTTGCAAACCCATAATAAATGGGATGATTTATTATAAAATTTACCTGATGTAGAATCTCTTTTTGATAACTAGATACAATATTTAGTTAATTGAGGTAGCAATATTTAAGAAATATTTACCTTTATCAATTTAAATGACTGCTCATTCAAATCAATTTTTTTTTTAGGATAGAAATAATTGTAATTGGTTGTTTTTTACTATTAAATTTATCCAAACTTGACTTATTTCTTGAAAATGTTGTGATAACAGATCCGAGATTAAAGGGAACAGAGGGAATTTGTGAAAATCCCCAAAAAATGAACCAGTATTTACAAAATGCTGGCGACCCCAATGTAAAATTTTATCATTTAGATTTGATGCACAGTGGTGGTGGTGATTGGGACGAATATACCCCACTAATTTGTAGTGTTCTTAAGTCAGATGAAGACAATATAAAAATTTTAATCAATCAAGGTGCTGAATTAGACTACGTGAATTATCGTTGGTCAGATAAATCGCTTACTGCTTTGGAACAAGCTATTCTCATGGGCAACATAAAAATAACTAAGCTTTTAATCGATAGTGGGGCTAGTATTAACTTTCCAGAAAAAGAAATGGCTTATCATAGTAGAGAATTTCCTATTTTTATTGCTGTTAAAGAAGGACATCAAGAAATTGTTGAATTACTTATATTTAATGAAGTTGATATTGATATCAAAGATGGATATCAAAAAACTCCCTTGGATTATGCTAAAGACGAAGATATTTTAAACTTATTAAATAAATATTATGAATCAAAGCGATAAAATAAATATAGCTATATTTATTGGAATCTGGGACTTTATCTTGTGTTTGTTTCTATTTCAAGTTTTAAATATCTGGGGAATATTTTATCCATTATTATGTGTTTTCAAAGAATTAAAATCTTACTATAGTAATCAGTTACTTAAAGTTATTTCCCTATTAAGAATTTCTATTGTTCTTCTTTCTATTATTACCCTTGTTATACTGTTACCACGTCTCTTAATAAGAATTGTAGAAGTATATCCATATTTTCATATTAATGACTACTATTGTACTGTTGATTGGATATGTGACGATGAGCTTAAATTCCAATATTTATGGAACATTGTTTATGCTAGTTTTGCCATAGTAATAGATTTTATTGGGATTAGACCCAAGATTTCCAAATATTATGATTTATAGGCGTTCTAACAGTTATGTGATAACCCTAATGAACAATAAACAAAAAGCTTAAGGTAACTGCACTTAAAGAATGGGAGAACCACTATATTACTCAAAAATAATGATTAACCATCAAGTATCAACTCTTATCACCTTGGATTAATCTTATTTTGCTGTCAACTCAGGCTCCTCGTTAGCTCCAATAGTCAGTGAAACAGGATCGCTATTGATCCATGCCTTAACTAGCTCATACCCAAGACTCAGTATAACTGGTCCAATAAATAGACCGATAATGCCATGGGTAAGAGTGCCACCGAGTACCCCAATGAAAATAACCAGCATCGGTACAGGTAAGCCTGATGCCATCAACATAGGCTTCAGTATATTATCAATCAGTGTGGCAGGGATCATCCAGACTGTAAAGAGTAAAGCTCCAAGAGTATTCATCGTTGACCAGGCAAAGATGAGGGTGCCAAGAACAACCAAACCAGGACCAATCTGAATAATTGTTAGGAACAAACATAACAGTGTCAATAAACCTGAGCCAGGAATGTCTGCAACAACTAAACCGATACCAATTGCTAGACTCTGTACTAAAGATATTCCAATAACCCCACGAGTAACATTACGTATGGTGGAAGTAGCTAGTTGTAAAAAAGCTTTACCTTGGGTTGGTGTAAGCCTAGTCAAAACACGGGTTAAGCCAACTGAGATCCCTTCTGCATTGAGCATCATCCCCGCAGAAATAATAATCGATAAGAGGAATTTAAGAATGGTCAAACCTGTATTGGCACTTAGTAAGAGCAAAGTTTTGGTAAGTTCTTTAATTTGTGGTTCAAACCTAGTTAAAACTTCCCCTAAATTAGCTGCTGCTTGTTGCCAAACATTATTCAGATATTCTCCGATCAAGGGCCATTTAGCGATCCCTTCGGGGGGAGGAGGCACAACTAGTGTCCCAGCAGCAATACTGTCGGCAAAACTTTGAACATTGCTGACTAAAACTGTTGCAATAAAGCTAACAGGACCAATAGTAATGCCAATACCAATCAGAGTGATGATTGTTACTGTCAATTTGGCTCTGCCTCCCAAGCGCGCCTTGAGCCACAGAAAGATGGGAAACAAACCAATTGCTAGGACTGCTGCCCAGATTATAATTGGTAGGAAGGGATTAATTAATATAAAGCACCAAGCAAGAATTAATCCAAGTATAAAAAGTCTAATCACCAGATCGATGACTTTAATATTATTTTTCATAATAATTTCTTGATTTATTGGCTCTTCTAGATTAACTATGATAAATTACTAACAAATACTAACAGAAATGCCAATTTAAGAGAACTCGTCTTTTAAAATTGTCAAAGTTACTTAATCTATAACCTCTCCTTCTAATTAACTTAATTTTTTGATTAATTGCTTCTACTGCTCCTTGAGTTGTCCTGTGATCAAAATAAGCAACAATCTCGTCGATCCATCTTTTAATTGTTTGACAACTATTGGGGAAATATTTATGAAATGACCCTGTCCATTCTAGGAGTTACCAATATGCCTAATCTGACCTTATTTGACTGTCAAATATAAGTACTTAAGCAAAATTATTTGTACATTTCGTTTTTCCCTAACACCTCTCTGACGCGAAGCCCTAAAGGACTAACTTCGTGTCGCGAATCCTTTAGGGCAACTATCTAATTAATTTTGCACACCTACTTATCCTTTAGTTTCTCTTTTACTTCGTAAACAGCTATCAATTCAGGAACAACTTTTCCCAATTACTTCAACATAATGTAGCAAGGATTCCCCTGCTTCAATGACGAGTGAGCCCTCCAGGCGAATAATGTCATAAGCAGTGGGACGTGCCGTATAAACATCTGGGGTTTCCCCAGATGACAGGCACTCAGGAATTGCTACCAGTATAAAACGTCCG
>JASJDB010000326.1 GCA_030065315.1 Xenococcaceae cyanobacterium MO_167.B52
CTGACTTCTGACTTCTGACTTCTGACTTCTGACTTCTGACTTCTCGCAAATTTAAAGTGTTGTATCTAAACAGGATTTAGTATGACTTACCATTTATTACAGTCAGCTACTTCTTTAGGGTTAGAAGTTGGATCTTTTTCCAGAGAGCGTATAAATTCTTCATTAGCTTCCTTATCAACTTTAGATTTAGATTGGATTCCTTTGTCTTCCAAGTCAAATCGATAAATAGCTTTTTCCCAATGGCAAGCAGATTTGATTTGAGTAGCACTCAAATTTTGAGATGATAGTATCATCGCATCTTTGAGGTTAGCTCCTTTAAAACTAGCATTTTTAAAATCGACAAAAATTAGCTCCGCTTTCTGGAGATTAGCACCCGTAAGATTAGCTCCTTGGAGCTTTGTTCGTCGCAGCTCTGCTTTCTGGAGATTAGCATCCTGAAGATTAGCTCCTTGAAGCTCGGTACCTCCAAGATCTGCTTTGTGGAGATTAGCGTTCTGAAGATTAGCCTCTTGAAGCCGTACACCCTTAAGATTAGCTCTTTGAAGCTTGACCCCTTCTAAATTGGCATTCTTTAAGTCTGTTAAGGTCAAATCAGCACCCTTAAGATTAGCTCCTTCCAAATCAACATTATTAAGCTCGTAAGATTGCAGATTTTTGTTGGAGTTTACTAGCCTCTCTAATGCTTCACTTAATCCTTCACAATCTTTTTCTTCACCACAGTCTTGAACTAATTCATAGTCGTCGCTTAATTGTTTCTCAGCAACTTTTGACGATTGCACCTTGATTAAAATTGTGACTATTGGAATTAGAGGGATAGTCATAAATAGAAGGGAAGTTTTGGTCATGTTCATTTTCTAACTACCTGTACAATAGTATCAATTTAACAGTCCAATAAAATTACTTAAAATTGGCTTTGACAATTTATACTTTACGACAAATTTGGGTAATTATCGAACAAATATCAAATTAAGCTATTTCCAACTGATTGAAGTTGTTTTTCAATAGCATCACAAGCTACTCTGACTCCATTTTCAGCTTGAACCATACCTCCAATGTCTGCTGCTTTAGCTCTATACTGGGGATTATTTAACAACTTATCTAACTTTTCTGCGACTCGTTTTGCTGAATATTGCTTACGAGAAATCGTTAGGGATGTTCCCAAGCGTTCAGCTCTAGCAGCATTATCTGGTTGATCATGGCTGTAGGGCATCACCAGGGTTGGATGTCCTGCTCGTAATGCTTGAGCCGTTGTACCAATGCCCCCTTGATGCACAATAGCGCAAGCACGGGGAAAAATTTGAGAATATGGGGCATAATTTACGGTAATGATGCTTTCTGGCAAATTTTCTGCAATTATATTTTTCCCTATCAACAAGACGGCACGACGGTTTAACAACTTTGCAGCTTGGATGCTTTCCTGATAAAAGTTACCAGGAGTCATAACTGTGGCTGAACCAAGAGTAAAAACAATTGGTGCTTCTCCTCTATCCAAAAATTGCTCCAGTTCTGGGGTAAGTTTTGTTCCTGCCTCGCTCCCATCATAAAATGTAAATCCTGTTATAACTGTGTTACTTGCCCAATCAGGTTGAGGCTTGGCAAATACTGGTGAAAACATCGCCAATACTAGGTAAGGAGAATACTTATCATCGATAATAGGATTACCTACTAGCTTCGGCAATCCTAATTCTTGTCGCAGTTGATGAATTGGTTTTGCCCAAGATTTAGCGATTATTTTTGATAGCTGAATAATACCTCGGTTAAGCATAGAATCAAGTCTGCGATATTTTCCTAGAAATGGGAAAATTGGAATAACGGATGGATCATAAACTGAAAGAAATGACGCTGGTTGCAGAACTGCAAACACCCAGGAAATTCCTAATTTTTCCGCAACTAATCGGGCTGCTACTACCCCTTCTCCTGCAATTATCAAATCCGCATCCTTGGCAATACTGATTAAATCTGTATAGGTTTCACGTAAATTCCGACAAATCCAATTGCGAATCACATATTCCGTACCTGTTTTAAGCTCCATCATCCGCGACATTTCTTGGGAATCTCTTAGAGCAGTATTATCAGGACGGATTCGATGAAATTCTAGCCCCAATTTTTCAATGGGTTCTTGATATTCTTGATGGGTTGCCAACACTACATCATGATCACGCTTTTGCAATTCCAGAGCCAAAGCAATTTGAGGATGTAAATCTCCCAAAGACCCAATAGTGGTTAAAACAATACGACTCATAATTATTAAAAGGGACAATATCAAGGTACTAGGAAACAGAGAGAATATGAGTTTTAGAACTTTTTTCTCATTAAAAGTTTTATTATTGCTAATCGCCACAGATAAAGTTTGCTGTAATAGGGGTAGCAATCAATTCCTGAACATCATTATTTTATGGCAGCAGCAGTAGATAACTTTATCTTAGATCTCACTCTAACTTTGGGAGCTTCGGCATTAGGAGGATTTTTAGCCAATAAATTACGTCAACCAGTACTCTTAGGATATTTAGTTTCTGGTGTGATTATTGGTCCTTTTGGGCTGGGATTATTAACCAATGTTGAAGAAATTAACTCTTTAGCAGGGATTGGAGTTGCGTTTTTACTTTTTGCTTTGGGTGTAGAGTTTTCTGTAGCAGAATTAAGAAGAGTCCAAGATATTGCGGTTAAAGGCAGTGTGCTGCAAATTGGTTTAACTATTGCTGTGGTATCTTTATTTTCTTGGTTGGCAGGGTGGGCAGACACCCCTGCTGAAGGAATTTTTTTAGGGGCAATATTATCTCTGTCTTCTACGGCGGTGGTGCTGAAAACTCTAGCAGAAAGAGGTGAAACTAATACAGTTCACGGTCAAGTAATGTTAGCGATTCTGATTGCTCAAGATTTGGCTTTGGGACTAATGTTGGCTATTTTACCAGCTCTCAACGAACCAAGTAATATCACCATCGCGTTAGTTGGGGCAATTTTGAAAGCGGTAATGTTTTTTGCTACTGCTTTTGCTATGGGCTGTTGGGTAATCCCTCCTATGATGAAGATTGTGGCTCAAACTGAAAATAGTGAATTGTTTTTGTTAGCTACTATTGCTTTATGTTTGGGAGTAGCTTTGGTTACGGCAAAACTAGGCTTATCTATTGAGATGGGGGCTTTTGTCGCTGGGTTAATTATTTCTGAAATTGATTATTCTGCTCAAGCTTTAGCGAAGGTAATTCCCTTGCGAGATACCTTTGGCAGTTTGTTTTTTGCTTCTATTGGGATGTTGGTTGATCCTGATATTTTATGGGCAAACTCAGGAGTAATCTTGGGCTTGGTAATTATGATTATGCTGGGGAAAGCGATAATTATCTTTCCCATCATTTGGAAATTTGGCTATTCTTTTAAAACCGCAGTTACCTCCGCTTTGGGATTGAATCAAATTGGAGAATTCTCTTTTGTCCTAGCTATAGTGGGAAGACAGTTAGATTTTATTAACCAAGAACAGTATTTGTTATTAATTGGTACTACAGCAATTACTTTAGTAGTAACACCGATTATTATGGATTTTTCAGCTCAAATAGCCGAAGAATTAGCCAAAATACCTGTAATTGCCCGTTATATAGATTTAAGTAAAAGCGATCGCGATATCTTTGTTCCTGAAACGATTTGTAATCATGTGGTGGTAGCTGGTTACGGTAGAGTAGGACAGGTAATAGTTAATATATTACGCGATCGCGAATATCCTGTGTTAGTCATAGAAAATAGTGAAGCTGCAATCAAGCAGCTAAGAAAAGACCAGATTCCTTACATCTTCGGAGATGCAGATGCAGAATTAGTTTTAGAAAAAGCTCATTTAACCAAAGCTATAGCCCTGGCTATTGCTTTACCTGATCCTGCTAGTACTCGTATTTTACTTAAGCACGCTCTAGCATTAGCCCCAAATTTAGCGATTGTAGCTCGCTCTCATAATAATAGTGAAATTGATCTATTAAATAAAATGGGAGCCAAAGAAGTAGTACAGCCAGAATTTGAAGCAGCTCTAGAAATGGGAGCGCAAATTTTAACCACTTTAGGGGAAGCAGCACCAATGGTAAATATGGTCTTACAATCCATTAGGAGCGATCGCTATATGAGCGTTAGATCGAGGTAACTAGGAGACTGGGGAGATAAGGGGGACAAGGGGGACAAGGGGGACGAGGAGACAAGGGAGATAAGGGGGACAAGGGAGATAAGGGAGACGAGGAGACAAGGGAGATAAGGGGGACAAGGGAGATAAGGGAGACAAGGAGATAAGGAGACAAGGAAGACAACCAACAACTAGCAATGAACGATGAACGATGAACAATGAACAATGAACAATGAACAACTAACCACTAACTACTAACCACTAACCACTAACCACTAACCACTAACCACTAACCAAAAATGAACCATCAACAAACAATACCCACTTTAGCAAGCCTAAGCTATATTCCTTATTTGGATGACAATGGTGCAATTTGTGAAGACATCCAGAAAAAAATTGGGGTTTATAGTATCTTTGATCAAGATAAAATTTTACAATTCGTCGGTTATTCCCGTGATATCTATCTCAGCCTCAAACAACACTTAGTACGTCAACCAAATAACTGTTACTGGTTAAAGTTACAAACTATTGAGCGTCCCAGTCGTAGTATTTTAGAATCCATACGTGAATCTTGGATTACAGAAAATGGTACAATTCCTACAGGGAACCAATCAGAACCAAGCATATGGAGTAAATCCATAGATGCTAAACCAGCTATGACGGAAGAAGAAAAGGCACAATATAATCAAAGCGATGAACTGAGGAAGACTAAAATATTAAAGCAAGTCGCTAGGAGGGTAGAAGCAGGAATTAAGGAACAATTACGCGATCGCGGAGTCAATATGGATATCCGATTTAATCCTAAACTAAAAGAACAAGGTCTCTTAGATCTAAAGTAGAAATTACTATTTGCCAATTAAAGTAAAAAGTGATTATCAACTATCCATTACTAATTATTAATGATTCAAGGCTGTGTTACTAAATAATCGTTATCAGATTCTGGAAACTTTAGGTAGAGGTGGTTTTGGGGAAACTTACCTGGCACAAGACACCAATATGCCTTCTGGTCGCAAATGTGTCATCAAACAGCTCAAACCCATAGTACAGCAGCCCCATATTCCCCAGTGGATGCAGGATAGATTTAAGAGAGAAGCTGCATTATTAGAAGAGTTAGGAGCAGAAAGTCGGCAAATTCCCTGTCTTTATGCCTATTTTTCGGAAAATGAGCAGTTTTATCTGGTTCAAGAATGGATCGAAGGAGAAACCCTAGCTCAAAAATGGGAACGAGAAGGGAACTTACATTCGCAGCAAGTCAGAAAAATCCTCATACAACTCTTACCAGCCTTAGACTATATTCACTCTCGCCGTATAGTTCATCGAGATATTAAACCAGAAAATATTATTCTCCAAGATAAAGAGCATCTGCCTGTACTGATTGATTTTGGTGCAGTAAAAGAAGCTTTAGCTACTACAGTAAACCACAACAGCAATAGTGCTTTATCCGCTTCTATCGGGACACCTGGTTATATGCCATCGGAACAAGCAGCAGGTCGTCCTTTATATTCTAGTGACCTATATAGTTTAGGCTTAACTGCGATCTTTCTACTAACAGGAAAATCACCTCAAGAGTTAGAAACTGATCCCCAAACAGGAGAAATAATCTGGCAACATCATGCCAATGATGTTGAGCCTAACTTACTAGCAGTACTAGATAATACAATTAAGTTTCATCCCCGCGATCGCTATTCTACAGCATTGGAAATGCTTCAGGCTTTGCAGCCTGAATCTAATTATCAAGGGGCAACGAAAGCTACACTAAGAGTATCTCCTGCTAACAGTTTGCGCTCTAATGGACAGTTTAACGGCACAGTAGCCTATAACAATTCTCCTCCCAGACCAAAAGCCCGTAAAAAAAATAATTGGTTAACAAAGACTGTACTGTTCTTTTTCCTAACAGGAGCGTTAGGAATAGGAACCCTAGCTATGGGTGTTACAGCAATTTTTAATACTTTTATCGTTGAAGAAGAGCGCAACGATACTCAAGCTAAAATTGAACCAGCCAAACCCAAAACTACTCCTGGAATTGAAGACATAATCAGATCAACTGAACCAGAACCCAAAAGCATCCTAGAAGAAATTATCGAGGCAACAAAACGCGCCATAGAAGAACCTCTAGAATCAATACAGATTCCTGAACCTTCCAAACCAGAAATAGAAATTCAGAAAAATCCCCCAGAAATAGTCATTGAGCCAAAACCCAACCCTCAAGTACTACAACCTAGACCCAAGCCTCAAATTAAACCAGAAATCAATATACCGATTGTAACCACAGGAAGTTCCGAAAGTCAGTTGGTCAGCACTTTAGGAAAACCTACATCCCAAAGAAATGATTGGCGTCAAAACAGTCGCATCTTGGTTTATC
>JASJDB010000327.1 GCA_030065315.1 Xenococcaceae cyanobacterium MO_167.B52
TGGGCAGACATCTTAAACAGAGCTAACCTAGGATTTGAAGTAATGCACGAAAGAAACGCGCACAACTTCCCCTTAGACTTGGCTGCTGGTGAAGCTGCTCCCGTAGCTTTAACTGCTCCTTCCATCAACGGCTAAGATAAGTAGTGGTTTGAGCCACACTCTTTAGCTATGTAAAAAACGCCTCCCTTTAAAGGGGGGCGTTTTTTTGTGGTCAAGATCCACTTTAGTAATAGTTATTTCTTCCTTAAAGCCAAATCAACTATTGTTATGAGTTATAAAGTAAAAAGCGAAATTTATTTACCTAAAAAAATATATATTTATGTCTGTAATTGAAACTTTAAAGCCCGCTGAGAGAGGAGATGTATCACTATATATGCCTTACTATGGCAAAAATAAACATAATTGGTTGCCTTTTGCCATATCTCTTTATAAAACAGGCTCTCTTGAAGGAGAAAGAATGGTACAAGGAGGAGAAGCAATTCCTTTTGTGGCAACTTGGTATGTATCTAAGTTACCCTCTGAATTAACTCGTTGTCGTTTGCAGTTTGATGGACAAGCAGAATTGAGTTATGAGGTAACTTTATCGAACTCTGAGTTTATTGATTATCTAATTGATGTCATTATGAGTTTTAAGCGTTCTCAGTTTACGGATTTTCCAGGTAGCTTTTATAGAAGGTTATTGCGATTTGAGTAGTGAGAAGCAGCACAAAAAATAGACTATATAAGGAGTGCGGACGTGGCGAAATCTGCCAAATACCTACTAGTAGGTTCAACAGAAGCTTATAGTGGCAAATCAGCAATAATTTTAGGCATTGCTCATCAGTTATTGGAGGGGGGATTTAAAGTCGCCTATAGTAAACCGCTGGGAACTTGTTTAGATGAAAACTTCGAGGAAATTAGAGAAAAAGATGTCAATTTTCTCAAGCATAGTTTAGGTTTGTCAGTAGAACAAGTACAGTCTCCAATCTTAGATTTGAATACGAATACCATTGGCAGCCGTCTTCAAGGTCAAGATACTAATAATTATTCTGAAGCTTTGCAAGAATACATCGCTCAATTGCAAGGAGAAGTTGTATTGTTAGAGGGACCAGAAACTCTGTGGGAGGGAAGTCTATTTGGTCTTTCCACCAAGGAGATTGCTCACACTACCGATGCAGCAATTTTATTAGTTTCTCGTTATGATTCTTTGCTATGTGTTGCTAATTTTCTGGCAGCCAAAAAGACTCTTGGCGATCGCCTAATAGGAGTGGTGATTAATGACATCCCCCCTAGCAAATTAGAAGAAGTTCAATCTTTAATTAAGCCTTACTTAGAAGAACAAAATATACCATTATTGGGTATGCTGCCTCAGGATAAATTACTTAATAGTGTAAGTGTGCGAGAACTCTCAAAAAGACTTAATGCGAAAGTTTTATGTCGAGAAGATCGACTAGATTTAATGGTTGAAAGTCTGATTATTGGGGCGATGAATGTCAATTCTGCTTTAGAGTTTTTTCGTCAGAGAGAAAATATGGCAGTAGTTACAGGAAGCGACCGCACAGAGTTACAAATGGCAGCTTTGGAAACTTCGACTCATTGCTTGATTCTAACTGGTCATGTTCCGCCTAAACCCTATATTTTAAATCGTGCCGAAGATTTAGAAGTACCTGTTCTTTCGGTTGATTTTGACACTTTAACCACTGTTGAGATTGTGGATAATTGTTTTGGTAAAGTTCCGATCCACCAACCAATTAAAGTCAAAAGGATGCGGGATTTAATGGCAAAATATTTTGATTTTGAGCGACTCTCGGAATATTTAGGCTTAGAGAAAATTCAATTAACTACTAATAGTTGAGATAATGGGGATTTTTGATTATAGTCCCCAGATTAACCTAGATAAAAATCACAGTTGAGATGATCCAGAAAACATTATTATCCTTCAGCCTCATACTGGCTAGCTTAACTATTCCCAAATCCATAGCTTTAGGCTTTCCCTTAAACAGAGTAGAAATAAATACTCAAAATAACGTTGCCATTGATGAGCAATTATGGGGGGATTTAAATAAAAAGGGCGATCTTTCTGATTCTAGTTGGGTAGAGAATCCCTCTAAGCCTATCTTTCAGGGAGATCGGGCAGCTCTAGTAACAGCGATCAATAATAGTTTAAGCTATTTAACTACTCCCAAAGCAACTAAAGCTTATCGTCGTTATGCTGGCACTAATTTTAATTTAATTGATGTGCGTCGCTCTCTTATTCGGTTTCGAGAATTACTGCTAACTACTAGTTCAGCAACAGAGTTACAAGAAAAAGTTATATCTGAATTTGCTTTTTATCAATCCCCAGGGCAAGATAATCAGGGTGCGGTTCATTTTACTGGCTATTTTGAACCTACTTATGTGGCAAGTAGAGTTCGGACAGAGGAGTTTCCTTATCCTTTGTATCGTAAGCCCGAAGGCTTTGACCACTGGAAGAAGCCCCATCCTACAAGATTCGAGTTAGAAGGCAAAGACGGTTTATCAGGGAATCCTCAGCTTTTAGCAGGAAATGAAATAGTTTGGTTGAGCGATCGCCTGGAAGCTTTTTTAGTGCAGGTGCAAGGCTCGGCTAGGTTACAGCTTACTGATGGTACTACTATGAGTATTACTTATGGCGGTAGTACTAATTATCGCTATACCAGTATTGGCAAAGAATTAGTTAAAGACGGGGTATTTACTAAAGAAGAATTGACGCTACCTAAATTGATGGCTTATTTTGAAGCTAATCCCCAAGCTTTAGACCAATATATTCCCCGTAATAATCGATTTATCTTTTTCTATGAAACTAATGGCAACCCTCCTAATGGTAGCTTAGGTGTTCCCGTTACTGGTGATCGATCTATTGCCACAGACAAGTCAATTATGCCACCAGGAGCATTAGCTTTCATTGAAGCACCAATTCCCCAAGTTTTGCCCAATGGAGAGATCCAAAATCTTACAGTCAGCCGTTATGTTTTGGATCAAGACACGGGAAGTGCCATCAAAGGTGCAGGAAGGGTAGATATCTTCCTGGGAAGTGGTAAAGTTGCAGGAGAAAGAGCAGGTTTAATTAATGGGATGGGCAAGCTTTATTATTTATTGTTGAAAGAAAAGAAATAGCAATTTACTAATATTCGTCTGATGTGAATTATCTAAAACTCTTTATTGATAACTGCCCCAAGAGATGCTGCTCCAACAGTTGGATTTATTAAATTCAGCCACCAATTAAGACAGTAGGACAACCTCCAGTAATTTTATTGGGTGGGCCTACTGGCTCTAGTACTGTGTCACCCTGGCGACAAGCAGGAAGTCCATTAATTAGCACTGTTGTGCTACCGTCAATAACTACACCTCCGCCGTGAGGTGGGATCGGCAAAGGAGTTGTACAGCTATGTATATCCGCTCCAGCAGCAGCAGTAGCAATGGTACTACCCATAGTACTAGCAGCACTAGCTTTGGTGGTTTCTTCAGCAGCCTTAGCAGCAGGCGCACCAGGGGTACCAGCAGCAGCCATAGTAGCAGCCTCGGCAGCCTGAATTACTGCATCAGAAGCTTGTTTCGCCGACTGTAAAGCACCTGCTATCGCTAGGGGGACTCCTCGCCAAGCTGGTAGTTTACCAATTAAAACATTAGGGCTACCTGCTCCTGTCAAAACAGGAGGTAGTGGATGGGATACAGTGTCAGTAACTCTAGCAGCAGGTCTTCCCATAGTTATTTATAACTATCATTGTGAATTGATACTTGCACAAAAATTTTATTTTTACTATTCAACTTTTGGCTGATTTTTCCTCAATGAAGGGTGGCAAAGATATTCCAAGATAGACTTATCATTTGTGTATTAGCGGAAAATCTCTAATCGAGATCGCACTAGTCAAGTCAGAGATTGAACATTTTTCATTATGGTTTAACGATGATGTACTTTCGGAAATAAGCGTCAGCGATCGCTTCAACCCAAGTCACTTTAACTGCATTACCCTTATAAGTGCCAGGATCGTCAATTGTAAACCCGTCATTTTCAATTGATTGCAATCGCACATAATGATTATATAGATTGACAACAACCTGGTGACCACTATTGAGAGCATCTGTGACTTCCTTGAGGAAGCCTGAATGATAGCTTTCTACCGAAAGTAATTTTTGCATCTCTTCATGAGAAATACTTGCCTGATAGGCTGCTAGATTTTTGACCTCCTCGATTTTAGATAGAGATTTGACAACTTGGTTTAATACTTTCTTGAGCTTATTTATTTGAGATTCAGTTAATTGACTAGCATTGGATGAGTCAAATCGAGGGATCTGTTGCTGGATTTTCAGCAATGCCTTACGTACTGGTTTAGTAATCTTTTGTTGATAATATCGATCTTGTTTATCTTTCTTGCCTCTAGGAAAGAGCTTAATTATGTCCTCAACTTTGGCAGCTTCATTGTCAATTAATGCTTTAGCCTCAATTAAGTCCATGCCCACAGATAAATTATTAGTCAATCCAGCCAATATTTGAGCTATAACTGTTGCATTTCGACCAAAGTCAGCAAAATACTGTCCTATTTTCTTTTGCTTTTCAGTATCTCTTGGGTTTTTTCCATGTTTGCTACGATTTTTCGCACCTCTCGTTACTTTGCCAAAAACAGACAAGGTTTGGGCAGACTTATGATACTTATCTTCTATTTTGGCACCAAAATCTGCTAAAAGTTGTTTTAATAGGGAAATTTGGATGATATTGGCAGCAGCTTCATCACGTGCTGTTTTAATAGCTTCTTTATCCGTTCCATCACCTTTTAGATAGTGATACACTACAACTAATTGCAAGAAATCTGGTAGTGACAAGCTAGAAGTATCAGTTGTTCCTCCCTTATCTTCCAGCTTAGATTGATAAAATTGAGCAATTCGCTGCATTTTTTTGCGATCAAAACTGCCTCCATTGTAGTCATGATTTTTCTTTCCTAAGCCTTGCAAAACCATGGCTAAAACCGTAATATTGCAGGTTCGTGAGCCAGCAGGATCATCGTCATATAGAATGTCAGCATTTTCCAACTGGTAGTGGAAAGGAGTATAAAGGTTTAACTGCTGATAGGCTTTGCTCTTGAGAGCAGGAACGGTCAAATTTTCAATTTGTTTGCGAGCTTCACCAATAGCCTCAACCAGTTGCTTTTCGATCTTGACTCTCTCTGGCTTGATTTTTTGGTATTTTTCAAGAACAGTTTGAGTGGCTTTTTGCGGTTTCTGCTCTACTCTCTTGGTTTGCAATTGTTTGAGATTTTCAGACCACTTTTGGGATTTTTGACTATCTTTTTCTTGTTCTTTTCTAGCAATATTAAGTTTTTTTCTATGAGTTCTAAGCTCTCTCTGAAGAATTCTCTTTCTCCGCTCGATAAGTTTTTTGGTTCTTTTATCTTTTGTGTTGCTTAAATCATTGTTCAATTGATTAATTTTATTTTCAATCCTATCTGCCCAGTCAGGCAGTTCAATCATCCATCTTGTAGCAGCAATTTTTTTATCTATCTTAGTTAAGCCAGTATAGGTTTGTCGGGAACTCCAGTCCAGAGGCTTATATTGTTCATAAAGTGCTTTAACTGGTTGTAAAATTGCTTCAACTCTAGCTATTTCATTCGGTGCTGAAGATTGAAGGGTAGTTGGAGAGGCTGTCTTCTCAGACTCTAAATTTTTAGTGGATTCTCCTTCTATGGGTTTTGAGATGGATTTATCTTCTGGAGGACTAGTAGTACTATCTGGTAAAGAGTCTCTCTCAGCTAAATTACTGATCAAAGCAGAGGTTGTATTCTTTCCTAAAATGCCATCCGCTCCTTTGCTATTTTCAGGAATACCCATAACATTAATCTGAAAATCTACAATAGCATCAGTAAAGTCATCAAACTGACCTTGGTTCCAGATTTTCTTGAGATCCTCTCGATAAGGCCAACCAGGCTCAGGAGGATTTTGGGCATAATATTTATTACCGCGTTCTGATCGTGAATAAAACTTGGGATCGCCAATGATAGTTATTGTTGGTAATACAATGGCTTTAGACTCATCTGAATTAGTTTCATTGCGCTGAATATGACTCTTGGTTAAAGACTTGTTAATCACCATCGATCTATTGATGGTAGCTGGCAAATTCTGAAGGTTTCTTTTTCTCTGCTCGTTGTCTATATAGGAATATCTGTCTTTCCAGGGATCAGAAACAAGAGAGCGTGATAATACTTTTGGCTGAATCAGAGGGGCTTTCAGAATGGATTGACGGGGATATATTTGCAGAGATCGCCTGATATTTTGTTTTATAAATCGTGCCTTAGATTGAGTAGCAGTATTGATGCGTTGCAACCTATTAAGTGAGGTGATACTAACTTTGATTTTAGGCTGCACAAGAGGAGTGGTGAAGGAACGGGGAGGAGCAATTTTATTTAGATGAATGCTTGAACTTGATTTGGGTTGCGGTTCTACTGGGGTCGAGGGAGAAAATTTAGGAATAGCAGTTTCCGAGTTTTGTGGCTTTGTTTCTAGTTTTTCCTGAG
>JASJDB010000328.1 GCA_030065315.1 Xenococcaceae cyanobacterium MO_167.B52
ACCATCTAGGGTGATGATAACTTTGCCCATAGCACATTCAAAACCTGCTGCCATAGCTGGGGTCTGACCATAGTTGCGACGTAAAATAACCCCTTTGACATCGTTACGTTGGCGAGCAATTTCTGTCAATATTCGAGTTGAGCCATCTTTCGAGCCATCATCAATACATATAATTTCATAACTCAATTTGGTTTCTCTAACAGCAGATGAGATCGCTTCTATCAAAGAAGGCAGACTCTCTGCCTCATTATAGATAGGAACAACTACTGATAAGTCAATAAGTCTCGGATTGATAACTTCACTGACAGTCGAATTTGTTGATGAATAATATCCCATGACTACTTGCTACAGGTATAGGGGGTTTTATACGGTGCATATTACATTTATCGATACAGAATACCAGCTATAGCAAGCACTTTTCAAGGAGCCAGAATATTAACTAATTACTACTGTATAGAACGGATTTCTACTTCTTGTTTAATTGCAGCCAAAGTAGCTTCTAAAGTGTTCTCATAAATATTAAAGAAAATGCTACGGCTAGGTGTAGAAGCTGGTGCAACTTCTACCTGATGAGTAATTAGTACTTGGTTTGGTGGCGCACTAGGATAAGGTGATACAGGTTCAAGCATCCAAGTTCCGTCAAGACTATCTAAATCACCCTCAACAGACTTAAAAGCTATGGTTTTGGGATAAGATTCGGTAACAGCAATTTTAACTTTAGATTTAGTAGTAAACACTAAAGTCCTAATTTTGCTAGTTTGTTCAAAAACTTTGCGATCGCCTTGTTGATCAAGTATGTTACTTTCTGAAACACTAGGTAAAAAGTTTTCAAAATTATCGTAATCGGTTAAAACTTGCCAAGCTGTATCCATTGAACCATTAACTAAAATTCGGCAAGTATATTTACCCTTATCTCCTGTTAAAACTACCTTCCCTTGTCGAAGGGCTGCTCTTTCTAAGACGGGAAGTTTATCTACTGGCCCATCAAAAAGTTTAGCAGTTGCTTGGGGAGCAAACATATTTAATGCGATCGCTCCACCAAGGACAGCGATCAAATAACGAGATTTTTTTAACTGAGAATTTAGGATCATTAATCTAAGTGTATGAGTAAGGTAAACATTTAAAATAGCCAATGCCAATTTTAGCAATCCTTTTTTAACCAAGGTATTTTTCTTGGAACAGGATAAGTACTTAGTAATAATTTTTTTGCCAGAATATTGACTTTTCAGACGTCAAGCTTTACCAAATCGTTCCAAGTTTTGTTACTAAGAGCTAATGCCTAATAGCTTTTTACCCGAAACACTAAATGATACGATTAAAGTATGCCATCAATAAATATATCGGGGACATCTCACTATTACCACTTAAGTGTTTCTGCTGCCAATTCCCAACGTCCCGTACTGGTCTTTATTCATGGTTGGCTTCTGAGCCATCACTACTGGCAGCCTCTAGTTGAACTCCTACAACCCCACTATCGATGCTTAATTTACGACCTCAGAGGGTTTGGCAATTCTCAAACCAATACAACTCTTCCTAAACCAAGTTACAGTCTTAATTCTTATGCCCAAGACTTAAGAATTTTATTACGAGAATTAGAGATTTCCCAAGCCTGGCTAGTCGGTCATTCCCTAGGAGGTAGTATTGCTCTATGGACAGCCAGTATCTGCCCCGAATTAATTCAAGGTGTAACTTGTATTAATTCAGGCGGTGGTATTTATCTGAAAGAAGAATTTGAGAAATTCCGTAATGCTGGTAGACAATTAGTGAAATTTCGTCCTCATTGGTTACTATGTATTCCAGGTTTAGACCTGATATGTGCCAGAATGATGGTGTATCGACCCCTGAAACCTCAATGGGGTCGTCAAAGAATTCGAGATTTTGTCCATGCAGACGCTGGAGCTGCTTTGGGAGCATTGTTAGAGTCAACTACCGAAGCAGAAGTACACAATTTGCCCAAATTAATCATGGGTTTAAAGCAACCAGTTTATTTTATTGCGGGAACCGAAGATCGAGTCATGGAAATCAAATACGTTAAACATCTAGCTAGTTTTCATTATCTTTTTGATACTCCTCAAGGCAATATTTTTGAAATTACTGATTGTGGTCATCTTGCTATGGTAGAGTCCCCTGAAAAAGTAGCAGACATTTTAAGCGGTATTTTACAGGAAAATCTCAAATGACCAGTCTAATTCCTTAATTTTTTCTTAAAATCCCTAGATTTTTGTTAAATTGATCACATTTTTGTGAAATTTAAAGATTAACATCAGACGAAGATATGATAATTCTGTAGCTATTGTAACAAAATCAATCCATCCCTATTCTTTAGGATGATTCGAGGTCAATAAAGTCACAGATTACTCTGGCGTAAAAGTGGTGGGCTTGCCTAGCAACTCAACTAGATCTCCCGATGAATAAAATCATTTAGGAAATCCCCACTAAAACGAAACTGAGCCTGCTGTGACTATTGTTCAATAAGCTATTTATCCAAGGAGCAATCTATGCCTGAGACTCCCCAAGAAGTCTTGAACATGATTCAAGACGAAAATATAGAATTAATCGATCTAAAATTTATTGATTTATTTGGTATATGGCAACACTGTACCTTTCATCGCAGTCTAATTGATGAGGCTGCTTTTGACGAAGGTGTCGCTTTTGATGGTTCTAGTATTAGAGGTTGGAAAGCCATCAATGCTTCCGATATGGCGATGGTTCCCGATCCTAAAACAGCTTGGATCGACCCTTTCATGGAAATTCCCACTCTCAGTATGATTTGTTCCATTAAAGAACCTCGTACTGGCGAGTGGTATGACCGTGATCCCCGTTCTTTAGCACAAAAAGCCGTAGATTATCTTATATCTACTGGTATTGGCGATACTGTTTATTGTGGACCAGAACCAGAATTTTTCATTTTTGATGATATTCGTTTTGCTCAAGCTGAATACGAAGGTTTTTACCATATAGATTCTGCGGAAGGCATCTGGAATTCTGGGATGAGTGAATCTGGCGGTAATCTAGGTTATAAAATTGACCACAAGAGAGGTTATTTCCCCGTCGCACCTACAGATACTTTGCAGGACATCCGTAGCGAAATGCTACTGACTATGGGTAAATGTGGTGTACCTATCGAAAAACATCACCACGAAGTTGCTTCTGCTGGACAATGTGAGTTGGGAATTAAATTTTCCGATCTGATTTCCGCTGCTGATTCCGTGGTGATTTATAAGTATGTAGTAAAAAATGTAGCCAAGAAATATGGCAAAACTGCTACTTTTATGCCCAAACCTTTGTTTAATGACAATGGAACAGGTATGCATACTCATATGTCTATCTGGAAGGATGGAGAACCTCTCTTCTTCGGTGATAAATACGCTGATTTGAGCCAGACTGCACTGTACTTTATTGGCGGTGTCCTCAGACACGCTCCAGCTATTTTAGCATTTAGTAACCCCTCCGCTAATTCCTATAAGCGTTTGGTTCCAGGTTTTGAAGCACCTGTAAACTTAGCATACTCTCAAGGTAATCGTTCTGCTTCAGTCCGTATTCCTTTAAGTGGTAGTAACCCCAAAGCGAAACGTTTTGAGTTCCGTTGTCCCGATCCTTCTTCTAATCCTTATTTAGCCTTTTCAGCCATGCTGTTAGCTGGTATTGATGGAGTCAAAAATAAGATCGATCCAGGAGAACCTTTAGATGTAGATATTTACGAACTCTCCCCCGAAGAGTTGAGCAAAATTCCTTCTACTCCAGGTTCTCTGGAAGGAGCTTTAGACGCACTACAAAAAGATCATGCTTTCTTAACTGATTCTGGTGTCTTCACTCAAGATTTTATTCAAAATTGGATTGAATACAAGATCGATGCAGAAGTTAACCCTTTGCGTCTACGCCCCCATCCTTATGAATTTTCACTCTACTATGACTGCTAAATAGTGTGAGATTGCCATTTATCGGATAGTAGGTTTATATCTACTTTTCGATATTTTAGGGGAGCTTGACGGCTTAAATTGGTGCTAGTTACGATCTCTATCCCCTAGTTAATTCACTGTGAGTAACTACTTATATTAGCCATGATAAATGAGCAGTATATTATACCACATTTGATGTAAATTTGTAGTCAAAGGCTATACGGCAAAAATGCCAAGAAACTTACAAACTGAAGGGAATTTATTTTGTGTTCATAGCACAAGTAAGTTACAAAATTGACATACATCTTAAGTTTAACTAAAGATATAGATGAATTCCAAAATATCTTCAAAAAAACAACAATCGAAGGGGATTCAACATCCCAGCTTTTTTAGGGGGATTATTAAAGTATTTTCTCCTTCTTGGCTGGCTTGTATTCCTCTTACTGCATTAATCGTCATTGTTTGGAATACGGCTGCCCATGCTCAAGGCTACGGTTTGCCAGAAAATGCTACTCCTGAGCAAATTCAAACTAATTTTCAAGTTATTCTTGATTCAGTATTTCTCTTGATTGCTTCTGTATTAGTAATCTTTATGAATGCTGGCTTCGGAATGCTAGAAACAGGATTTTGCCGTCAAAAGAACGCGGTTAATATCCTATCAAAAAATCTAATCGTTTTTGCCATCGCAACAATAGCTTATTGGGCAATTGGTTATGGCTTGATGTATGGGGAAGGAAATTCTTTTATTGGAACCCAAGGTTTCTTCTTCAATGGTAGTAGTGTTCCTTATACTGGATCAGAATCCTTCACTATGGTAGGAGACGTTAAACTTGCTACTGCTGTTCCTGAAGCAATTTCTTTCCTATTCCAAGTAGCATTTGCTGCCACTGCTGCCACTATCGTTTCTGGTGCTGTAGCGGAAAGAATTAAATACGATGCTTTCTTAATTTTTAGTGCTGTACTTGTAGCTATTTCCTATGCGATCACTGGTCACTGGATCTGGGATGGCGGTTGGTTAAGTGAAATGGGCTTTTCCGACTTTGCTGGTTCTACCGCAGTACACTCCGTAGGCGGTTGGGCTGCTTTAGTTGGTGCTTGGATCTTAGGACCCAGACTGGGTAAATACCAAAATGATCGAGTTAATGCCCTTCCTGGTCACAATATGGGTTTTGCCACCTTAGGATGTCTCATTCTCTGGATTGGTTGGTTTGGCTTTAACCCTGGTTCAGAATTAGCAGCATCGCCAAATGTTCCTTACATTGCTGTAACCACTAACCTAGCAGCAGCAGCAGGAGGAATGACTTCTACTTTCACATCTTGGATCAAAGATGGTAAACCTGACTTATCTATGACCATTAATGGAATCCTTGCTGGTTTAGTAGGGATTACTGCTGGTTGTGCTGATGTAGGTTATTTCTCCGCTGTAATTATCGGTGCGATCGCTGGTATAATTGTAGTATTTTCTGTTGGCTTTTTTGACTCGGTTCTCAAAATTGATGACCCTGTTGGTGCAACTTCAGTTCACTTAGTATGTGGTATCTGGGGAACCCTAGCTGTTGGTATCTTTGGTACTGGTAATTTTGGTACTCAACTTCTTGGTGTTGTAGCTGTTGGTGCATTTACTGTTGCTTTTAGTGCCATCGTTTGGACGATTCTCAAAGTTACAATTGGTATTCGAGTCGGCGAACACGAAGAAATGCAAGGTTTAGACATCGGCGAACACGGTATGGAGGCGTACAGTGGTTTCGTAAAGGAAGCTGACATCATCAGTGGTGGGGGTGCTAGTGCAGGTATTGGAATGTCAGAAATGTCTGGTAGTTCTGATTTCTAAGTTTAACTAGACCATTGGTGTTTGAGCTAAAAATATATAATGGGACCGTCACAAGAAAATCCTGGTGACGGTTTTTTTGTAACTATTGATTACGTTAAAATAGCCACATAACTCTACAGATGTTTTTAATTTTGGTAAAGCTTTAAAATACTTCCCCTCATACTTCATTAAAACTTTAATAAATCAAATCTCAAACTAAGACCTTGAGGATACTTGGGCAAATAGCTCATTCCAAGGGAGTTTGGGCGCATCTGATTTAGTAATAATTTCCACAATTTTGTTCTTCGCTTCATCATTTACGAGTGCTTCTACGCAAACTTGAGAAACTTTTTGCCGTGGAATACTTCCTTCAAATAGAGTATCTGCGGATGACATGACTATATTATCTGTATTATTCTCGTTTTTAAGTCCACCTGGTCTAACGATTGTATAAGTTAAACCGCTTTTTTGCAGATATGCCTCTGCTTGCTTTTTCCAATAAAGCACTAACCAAAATAAGTTTAAGGGGTGAAAAAATTTAGAGACACACAAAGAAGAAACAATCACAAAATGTTTAATATTTTGGGCTTTGGCAACATCAACTAAATTTTTTGTGCCTTCGTAATCTACCTGATAAGGAGCAAGTACATTAAAACTAGGAGTTGCCCCTGTAGCACACAATAAAATATCACAACCAGCAATAGCTGATATGATACTGCTTTTGTCTAACACATCGCCTAATACCAATTCAGTTTCCGAAGGTAAAATATTGCGGGCTTTTTCCAAATCTCTCACTAAAGCTTTAACGAGAATATTTTTCTTAAGCAATTCTCGCACAAT
>JASJDB010000329.1 GCA_030065315.1 Xenococcaceae cyanobacterium MO_167.B52
ATAAACACATAGAGCTAGAGCCAACAGAATTAAACTTCGGTAGCTTCAATAAAACTTCATTACTATTTGTTTTTGCCAACATTATTTAGTTTATTAAATATGAATCATCATCAACATCCAGCCCAACAGGGTCTATACGATCCTCGCTTCGAGCATGATGCCTGCGGTGTGGGATTTATCGTTCATATGAATGGTCAGAAGTCTCACCAGCTTGTGGAACAGGCTTTGACGATTTTGTGTAATCTCGAACACCGTGGTGCTTGTGGTGCTGAAACGAATACGGGTGATGGGGCTGGTATTTTGATGCAGATTCCACATAAGTTTCTCAAGAAAGTAGCTGCCGAGCAAAATATTACCCTACCAAAGACGGGAGAATATGGGGTAGGGATGATTTATGCTTCTCCTGAACCCCTGTTGAGAGAAAAGGGCAGAAAAGTATTTGAAACAATTGTTGCCGAAGAAGGGCAAAAGGTTTTAGGTTGGCGGGATGTGCCGACGGATAATTCAACTATGGGCAACACTGCTAAATCCAGTGAACCCTTTATGCAGCAAGTATTTATTCAACGAGCAGCAGATATAGATGAAGCAGCTTTTGAACGGAAATTGTTTGTGATTCGCAAACGCACCCATAAAGAAATCCGTAAGGGGCTAGGAGATTCTTTTTGGTATGAGTCTAGTGTTTCCTGTCGCACTATTGTGTATAAGGGGATGCTAATGCCCTTGCAAGTAGGGGAATATTATCCTGAACTCCATGATCCCGACGTAGAAAGTGCTTTGGCTTTGGTACATTCTCGCTTCAGTACCAATACTTTCCCTAGTTGGGAACGTTCTCACCCTTATCGCTACATTGCTCATAATGGGGAAATTAATACTCTAAGGGGCAACATTAACTGGATGCACGCCCGTCAATCGATGTTTGAGTCGGAACTATTCGGCGATGACATGAAAAAGGTGCAAAATTTAATTAATATTGATGGCAGTGATTCTAGTATTTTTGATAATACTTTTGAATTGATGGTCTTGGGTGGGCGATCGCTACCCCATGCGATGATGATGATGATCCCCGAACCTTGGACTGCCCACGAGTCCATGAGTGAGGAGAAAAAAGCTTTTTATGAGTATCATTCCTGTTTGATGGAGCCTTGGGATGGTCCAGCTTCCATCGCTTTTACTGATGGCACAATGGTAGGGGCTGTATTAGACCGCAATGGGTTACGTCCTTCTCGTTACTATGTAACTAAAGATGACCTGGTAATTATGGCATCGGAAGCAGGAGTATTAGAGGTTGCACCAGAAAATGTAGCTTTGAAAGGACGTTTAGAGCCTGGCAAGATGTTCCTAGTGAATATGGAAGAGGGACGCATAGTTGCTGATGAAGAGATTAAACAGACAATTATTAAGGAACATCCCTATCGCGAGTGGTTGGATCAGTATTTAGTAGATTTGGCATCTCTTCCAGAAGTAAAAGCTAGTAACGACTTTTCTACTGTTGGTTCAGAAGAGTTAATCACAACCATCCAAAAACAGATGACCTTTGGTTATACCTTTGAGGAGTTGCGGATCCTGTTAAAACCGATGGCTCTCAATGGTGTGGAAGCAATTGGCTCGATGGGTGCGGATACGCCTTTGGCGGTACTGTCAGAGCGTCCCAAGTTACTTTACGATTATTTCCAACAACTGTTTGCTCAAGTAACCAATCCTCCCATTGATTCAATTCGGGAAGCAATCGTTACTTCTCCTGTAACTACTATTGGTGCAGAACGCAACTTACTCGATCCTCAACCAGAAAGTTGTCATCTGATTAAGTTAAAAACTCCTGTAATTACTAATGAAGAATTGGCAAAACTGAAGAATCTGGATGGGGATTTTAAATCAATTACTCTGCCAATTTTATTTAATCCCACCGAAGGGGTAAAAGGGTTAGAAGCAGCCATTGAAAATATTTGTAGCAAAGCGGATCAAGCCATTGCCGATGGTATTAGTATTATTATTTTGAGCGATCGCGGTATTAATAAAAATAAGGCTCCCATTCCCGCATTACTTGCAGTATCAGGTTTGCATCATCACCTAATTCGCAATGGTTCTCGTACAAAAGTGGGATTGGTTTTAGAATCGGGTGAACCGAGAGAAGTCCATCACTATGCTGTCTTATTGGGCTATGGTTGCGGAGCGATTAATCCCTATCTCGCTTTTACTACCATTGATGAGATGATCGACCAGGGTATCTTAGCTGATGTAGATTATGACACTGCTTGCAAGAACTACATCAAAGCCGTTACCAAGGGAACTATTAAAATTGCCTCCAAGATTGGTATTTCTACCCTACAAAGTTATCGAGGAGCGCAAATTTTTGAGGCGATTGGTTTAAATCATTCAGTGATCGACCGTTATTTCACCTGGACGGCTTCCAGAATTGAAGGAGCAGACCTAGAAGCGATCGCTAAAGAGACTATTTTACGACACGCTCATGCTTTCCCAGATCGGCAGGTAAACGGACATACCCTTGATGTAGGGGGTGAGTATCAATGGCGCAAGGATGGAGAGGCTCATTTATTTAGTCCCCAAACGATCCATACTTTGCAACAAGCGGTAAGGATCGGAGACTACAAACTTTTCCAGCAATACGCCAAACTGGTTAACGAACAAAATAAACAACGCTTTACCCTCAGAGGATTATTAGAGTTTAAAGATCGCGAGCCGATTCCCCTAGAAGAAGTCGAACCGATCGAAGCAATTATGAAGCGGTTTAAGACAGGGGCAATGAGTTACGGCTCAATTTCTAAAGAAGCCCATGAGTCTCTGGCGATCGCCATGAATCGCATTGGCGGTAAATCCAATACAGGGGAAGGAGGAGAAGACCCAGAAAGATATACTTGGACAAACGAACAGGGGGATTCTAAAAACAGTGCTATTAAACAAGTAGCTTCGGGAAGATTTGGCGTTACCAGTTTATATCTCTCCCAAGCCAAAGAAATCCAAATCAAAATGGCACAGGGGGCAAAACCAGGAGAAGGAGGACAATTACCAGGTAAGAAAGTCTATCCTTGGATTGCGAAAGTGCGTCACTCCACCCCAGGAGTAGGCTTGATTTCTCCTCCACCCCACCACGATATTTACTCCATTGAAGATTTAGCCGAATTGATCCACGACCTGAAAAATGCCAACAGGGAAGCGCGGATCAGCGTTAAATTAGTCTCCGAAGTCGGGGTAGGAACAATCGCTGCTGGAGTAGCTAAGGCACATTCGGATGTAGTGTTAATCTCTGGCTTCGACGGTGGTACGGGCGCATCTCCCCAAACCTCCATTAAACACGCAGGATTACCTTGGGAACTAGGATTGGCAGAAACCCATCAAACCTTAGTGTTAAATAACCTCCGCAGTCGCATTGCGGTGGAAACCGACGGACAAATGAAAACTGGTCGGGATGTTGCGATCGCAACTTTATTAGGTGCGGAAGAATTTGGCTTCTCTACTGCGCCTCTAGTTACCTTGGGTTGTATCATGATGCGGGTTTGTCACATGAACACCTGTCCTGCGGGAGTTGCCACCCAAAACCCAGAATTACGCAAAAACTTTATCGGCGATCCTGAATATACAGTGAACTTTATGAAGTTTATCGCCCAGGAAGTACGGGAAATTATGGCAAGTTTGGGCTTCCGCACCCTCAATGAAATGGTTGGGCGCACCGATGTTTTAGAAGCCAAGCAAGCTGTCGATCATTGGAAAGCTAAAGGCATCGATCTTTCTAAAATCCTCTATCAACCCGAAGTTGACCCCTCAGTAGGACGCTATTGCCAGATTCCCCAGGATCATGGTTTAGCTAAATCCCTAGATATGACTACCTTACTTGATCTCTGCAAACCAGCCATTGAGAAAGGAGAAAAGGTCAAAGCTACCCTACCGATTAAAAACATTAATCGGGTAGTGGGTACAATTTTGGGCAATGAAATCACCAAAAATCATTGGCATGGTTTACCAGAAGATACCGTTCAGCTCCATTTCCAAGGTAGTGCAGGACAGAGTTTCGGGGCGTTCGTACCCAAGGGCGTAACCCTAGAATTAGAAGGAGATGCCAACGATTATCTCGGTAAAGGTTTGAGTGGAGGCAAAATTATTGTCTATCCTCCCAATGGCTCTACTTTTGTGCCAGAAGAAAACATTATTATCGGTAATGTAGCTTTTTATGGCGCAACAGGTGGGGAAGCCTACATTTATGGTGTAGCAGGGGAACGCTTCTGCGTCCGTAACTCTGGTGTTTCCGCTGTCGTTGAAGCCATCGGCGATCATGGTTGTGAATATATGACTGGTGGTAAAGTTGTGATTCTGGGTAAAACTGGACGGAACTTTGCTGCGGGGATGAGTGGGGGCGTGGCATATATCCTCGACGAGCAGGGAGATTTTGCCACTCGTTGTAATACTCAAATGGCAGACATCGAACCTCTGGATGAAGAAGACAGAGAAACTGTCTATGACATGATTCAAAAACACGCGGGTTACACCAACAGCCAGAAAGCAAGCAAGATAATCCCTAACTGGCAAGAATTTGCTCCTAAATTTGTCAAAGTCATGCCCAGAGACTACAAACGGGTCTTGCAAGCCATCAAAAATGCGATCGCTGAAGGCTTAAACGGGGACGATGCCCTAAATGCAGCCTTTGAAGCCAACGCCCGCGATGCTGCCCGTATCGGCGGTAGTTAACAGTTATCAGTTAACAGTTAACAGTAAATGAACTATTACCTTTTAAGGATTTAGGCAAAATTGTTTAGACATTTTTTCCCTAACACGACGCGATAGCGAATCCTTTAGGGCTAATACCTAACACCCAACACCTAATACCTTGTAAGAAACTATGGGAAAACCAACAGGCTTTATTGAATATCTCCGCGAGGAACCTTCTGAGCTAGCACCACAAAAGCGAATTCATAACTGGGATGAATTCCATTTACCCATGCCAGAGGATAACCTCAAAACTCAGGCTGCTCGTTGTATGGATTGCGGTACGCCCTTTTGTCACACTGGCATCACTATTAGCGGTATGGCTAGTGGTTGCCCAATTAACAACCTAATTCCAGAGTGGAATGACCTGATTTATCGGGGACGTTGGCGCGAAGCATTAGACCGCTTGCATAAAACTAATAATTTTCCCGAATTTACAGGTAGGGTATGTCCTGCACCCTGCGAAGGTTCTTGTGTTTTAGGCATACATAATCCCCCAGTAACTATCAAAAATATCGAATATTCCATCATCGAAAAAGGTTGGGATGAAGGCTGGATTAACCCCGAACCACCGCAAAAACGCACTGGTAAAAAAGTTGCAGTAGTAGGTTCGGGTCCTGCGGGACTTTCTGCTGCTGCCCAACTCAATAAAGCGGGTCATTGGGTAACGGTATTTGAAAGGGCAGATCGTCCAGGGGGATTGCTGATGTACGGCATTCCCAATATGAAACTGGATAAAAAAGAAATTGTGCTGCGTCGCATTCAGCTATTGGAAGCAGAAGGAGTAACTTTTACTTGCAATACTGAAATTGGCAAAGACATATCCGCCGAACAATTACGGAAAGAGTATGATTCAGTCATCCTTTGTACTGGTGCAACCAAACCCAGGGATTTACCCATTGAAGGTCGCGATTTAAAAGGAATTCACTTTGCGATGGAATTCCTCACTGCCAACACCAAAGCTCTATTAGATGGTAAAGATACTCACATCTCTGCCCAAGGCAAAGACGTAGTAATTATTGGTGGTGGTGATACTGGTACTGACTGTGTAGGAACATCAGTGCGTCACGGTTGTCGCAGTTTAGTACAACTGGAAATTATGCCTCAACCTCCCCTGGAACGCGCTCCTAATAACCCCTGGCCCGAATGGCCCAAGGTTTACCGCCTAGATTACGGACAGGAAGAAGCTGCTGCTAAATTTGGGGATGATCCTCGTGGTTATCTGACTACTACAACCAAGTTTGAAGGAGACGGGCAAGGAAATATTGAAGCCGTCCATACCTCACAAATAAAATGGGAACGAGATGCCAATGGTCGCTTTATTCCTCAACCTATCCCTGGTACAGAAAAAGTTTTACCTGCCCAATTAGTACTCTTAGCAATGGGTTTTGTTAGCCCAGAACAACCCCTCCTAAATGCTTTTGGACTAGAAAAAGATGCCCGCAGTAACATCAAAGCGGAACACGAACAATACACTACTAATATCCCTGGTGTATTCGCAGCAGGGGATTGCCGTAGGGGACAAAGCCTAGTAGTTTGGGCATTTAACGAAGGTCGTGGTGTGGCTCGTGAATGCGATCGCTTTTTGATGGGCAGTACAGATTTACCTTAAGTTGACGAGTAGAGAAAATTTTGAATTGTCTCCGTCTTTTTTTTCTAAGACGGAGATTCAGTATAAAGTTTTAAAGTAGGATATCATATCGATTTCAATGTAGCTATATTTGTTTAAATAGGTTGTCGATCCCCAAAAATTATGCTGTCTATCAACCATTTAATTTAAACAATTGAAATATGCAATAATTGTTGCTCTGCTGAAGTAATTGTTTGAG
>JASJDB010000330.1 GCA_030065315.1 Xenococcaceae cyanobacterium MO_167.B52
TTTGTCAATTCAATTAGTTGATCGAGGTTATTCTTCTATTAAACATGAATTAATTACCCAAGTTTTACAACAAAATCAAGAAATAATTCTTCAATATCAGAGGCGAATAAAGGAACTAGAATATGATCTGCAAGTAATTCAAAACAGTAGTAAAAAAATCAAAAATAAAAAGGGCATTTTTGCATCACAGAAAACCAAAAAGTCTTCTGATACCAAAAATACTAAAGGAAAAAATATTTTTCAAACAATTAATCTGGTATTTAATCGAATTACTGAGGCTTTCTTCAAATGTCTAGACCGTATTTTTTTTGATCATTAAAAAAACAGTAAACTCTCTAGTATTTTTTTAAGTTTCAGTAAGTCTAGGAATTAATTGAGCTAGATTACAAGGACGATTGCGAGAATCTAGTTGGTCCTTGATAATATCCCATCCCGTTTGACAAGCACCAGAAGAACCAGGTAAGCAAAAAATATAAGTTCCATTGGCTACTCCAGCTAAACAACGGGATTGAATTGTAGAAGTTTTAATCTCCTGATAAGAAATCATCCGAAATATCTCACCAAATCCCTCAATTTCTTTATCTAGTAAAGGTTTAATTGCTTCTGGAGTACCGTCTCTTCCTGTAACTCCTGTGCCACCAGTGGTTAAGATAACTTGAACAGACTCATCAGCAATCCATTGGGATATAACAGCACGTATCTGATAAATATCATCAGGAACAATAGTTTTTTCTGCTAGATAATGTCCTGCTGACTTGAGATTATCTACTAGTATTTTGCCCGATTTATCATTATCTTCGGTTCTAGTATCCGAAACAGTCATTACTGCTATTTTTAATGAAAGCAAGGAGTTATCGCTGTCCATCGTTTAATTCTCTGAATAACTTTTGTACCCAAGATAATCAAGAACATTCTTGACGTATCAAATGCTGTTTTTGATTAAACACTTTTTGTTCTTCTGTGAGCAAATCATAGTTATCAATAGGAGGGCGCATATCCCACTGTGTTTCGGCAAAAACTAACAAATTAAAGGTCATAATCAAACCAGTTGCTAAAAACTGCCAACCTATACAGTAGGGCAATACAGCTATTCCTAAGATATGAAATAGTCCAGATACAATAAAAGCACGGGATCTTAAACCTATACCAGTGGCAATGTAACCTATGGCACTTAAAACTAACCAGATATCACATAGGTGCATCAAGACTTTTCCTAAACCCCAAAAAATTCCTAAGTCAGTTACTACAACTCCCCCAAACATCAAAAGAACCCAGGTGTATAGTACCCAGCGCAACCTCTCAACTCTGACCCAAAAGTAAGTCAATACAGTCATTCCTAAGGTACCAATAACTGTCAATACTGACCAAATAGTAGCTTGGGTAATCCAGTCAATGGGAGAAAATTGTGCTGTAAAGAAGATAACAGAACATATCAGCCCCCAAACTACAAATACTTGGTCAATTCTCGTATAAAGAGCAGAAAATAAAGTTTTATCTTTAATGGCAATCTTGAACTGTAATAATCCTTGACGATCTTGGAAGTCTAAAGCCTGCTGTTTAGGACGAAATATAGGTTCAGAGAGGTTTAGGAAAGTCATCTAGATAGAAGAAATGGATGGTGTCAAAAATGTTTATATATCTTTACAATTCTACACCTTTTGGAACACATAGACAAAATGAATTATTTCAGGGTCATAGCTGTCCAGATTGTCCAACCATCAACTAACCAGAGCAGCATGGTACAAACAAATAAGATTAAGTACATCCAAGGTTGGGATAAGGGGCGAACATCTGAAGTGTCTATAGCTGTTTTTTCGGTGACAATTCTCACCATTTTGGCAAATCCAGCAATCCGCATTGGTAATAAATAGGCGCGGTCTTTTTCAGGAGTCACGAAATAATATACTAAACCTCCTTGCCCTGTAGTACGCATCTTTAACTCGGCAATTTCTTGCCAATTTAATGCCCAACGTTTAAACAGAAAATTAGGTATCCAACTAGGGTAAGTAACTTCGATCTTGGTATCATCTAAAATTACTTTTTGACTCAAAGCTGCAAAAACTGCAATCGCACCAATTATAATTCCAATCCACAATAAATTAGCAGGAATAGGGGCTGATGTAGCTGCTGCTAAAAATGGCAACGGTACAGTTAAACCAACGTACAGGCATAAAAGAGTGATACGGATTATAGGGGAAATATTAAAACTATTGCGTTTGTTCATTGGGAATAATCTTGATATATTCTCTCTATTGTCACTGTTTTTTTAGTTATTAGACAAGAATAGAGACGCTTTTACTTAAGATAAAAAACGCCTCTAGTATTAAGCTCTATTCAACTGTTGAATATTTTGATTTAGGAATTAGCTTTTATACAACATCAAAGTTGTCTGCTGATAAATCTAAACCGCTGTCAAGTCTGGCAAAAATACCACCACTACCAAATCCAATTTGACTACCGTTGGTATTGTATATGAGAGAGCCTGTACCTTTTTCATAGATGATAGTAGCATTGCTAGATAAAGCAGAAAGAAAGTTATTTGCCACTCCAAAAGATATGGGTCCTGATGACTTATTAAAAGTTTCCTGGCTCACTACTATTCGATCTTCTTGAGTGAAATCTTCGACAAAATCGAATCCTATTCGACGGAACTTGAGACCATCTCCACCAAAGACAAAATCATCAGCATCATTACCTCCAATTAAGCGATCGGTTCCTGCGCCACCTTTAACAGTATCAGCACCATTTCCACCAAGAATAACATCATTAGCAGATCCTCCATCAAGATAGTCATCTCCTGCGTCCCCAGAAATATGGTCTCTACCGTAACCTCCACGAATCAGATCATTTCCTGCATCCCCAGAAATATAGTCTTTACCATGACCTCCATCAAGCTCGTCATCTCCTGAACCCCCATTGATAATGTCTTTACCATGACCTCCACGAATTAGATCATCTCCTGCATGACCAGAAATAACATCTTTACCATGATGCCCATAGATAGAGTCATTACCTAAACCACCATTGAGAACATCATTATAATTGGTACCTTCATTGATTAGAGAGAAAGCATTGTCTTGAATAATGGTAGTATCAGTATTACGACGAATCAGATCCGAGAAAGTTACATCTTCAATTTGTTTTATTTCTTGCTGAGAGAAATTATTTTCATAGTAAAAGCGATCGCCATCTCTAAGACGAACAAATTGATCCACCAATACTGCCTGAAGAGTCTCTCCTACCGCAGCACCATCAACATGATCTTCTGCGAGTAGTCCGACAAAAGCATCGATGTTATTAACATCGCCTTCATAAATCTCCTCTAATTTAGCTTGTAATTCTTGATCAGAAGTAATGTCAGCAAAACTACTAACTTTTTGTAACCCGAAAGATTCTCGAATTGTATTGTAGTCAGCTAAACCATTAAGTCTAGCTCTTTGTAAATTGATGGCGAATAAATCTCTTCCGCTAACGTGATCTCCTCCACCAAAGAGCAAGTTACGAACATCATCAATAATTTTGAGATCGATATTTTGACTTAAAGAAGAAGCAATACCTCGAAAAATAGGATCGATCCCAGTTTCTTGTACAACATCAGTAGAACGGAAAAAGACCTCTGCTAAAGTTAAATTACCTTGTTCAATAGTCTCTCCATTAACATCAAGGCGAGGAATTGCAGAACTAAGCTGAGTATGTCCTAAACGGAAAGCAGCACTAGCAAAAGTTCTACTAATTCCAACATTAGTACTAGGATCATAGCCAGTATATTCTGGCAGTGCTTCAACTCCTAATAAAGCTGGCAAATATTCGTTATAAATAATTGATTGGTATTGGGCAATATTAATTTCTCTTGCTCTTTGGAAGAGTTGTTCATCAGTCCAGTCTGGATGAGCAGAAGCTAAATCTTCTGCAATGCGGTTATGTTCTCTGACAAACAACGTGTGCATAGAAACTAAAACTGAGTTTTCATTACTACGTACATCTCCAGCAACAAATAAACTACTAGGATCGCCACCTCTTGGATCGTCATTTTCAATTGGATGATTCGGATCATTAAAAGGTAATAAATTACCTTCGCTGACTTTTAACTTACCGTCTTGGAAAGTCCGCAAAAACTCAGCTCTTTCATCATCAGAGCCATAAATATTGGAGCCATCAATCCAAGCTGTAATATTATTAGGAAGTTGGCGAGGATTGTTAGCATCAGTCCCAGTACCTTCAATAAAAGCAGAATCTCCTAAAGGAATTCCCACCTCGCCAGTAGCTTCGGGATCAAGGACGAGATTAAGAAAAGGATCGTCTTCGGGAACTGGAATAATTACTTCTTCCGAACTTTCAGGAATTAAATCTAAATCATGATCTATAAACTGTCCAAATGCCCAGATTAGGTTAGTTAAGCCTCTATCACTGGGAATATCCTCTGTTTGTTGTGCTAAGCGATTACTAATAATACGGGGATTAAGACGGTTCTGCCCCGAAGGAGTAGAAAAACCATCACCATAATCTAGAGGAGCAAGATTGAGAATTGCACTTCCAGCCGAACCTAATTCAAATTTATTTACATTGTTACCAGTGCCGTTAAAAGAACGGAATTCATAATTACCAAAAACATAGGGATTGTTGTTAATTAGATTATTGTCAGTCATAATACTTGCAATTCATTTCGTAAAATTAATGGGAGTTACTAATGGTTTAACTCCCTTTTCTATTGTTGAATTTATGTATGTTTTGCAAATGTAGTTTTATGCAGCTAAAAAAATTTAATTCCTTGAATAAAGTTCATAATAAGTTTTGAGATACCCTTACCGTTTACGGTAGGGGAGGTAAAGAACGCAAATCGATACCTCTCGAAGAGGGTTGAGATTTGCAATATTTTTGTCGCTGGATGAGTTATAATTCACTTATGACTCAAACCATAACCGTATCTTGTAAACTTCAAGTCCAACCAAATATCGCTCCAGAGATAGATAAGACTCTGGAGAAATTTGCCCAGGCTTGTAATCACATACTTGATACTGCGTTGATGGAAAATGTGACTAATACAACTAAACTGCACCATTTGACTTACAAAGAAGTTAGAGGTGCTACTGGCTTGAAAGCCAACCATGTTTGCCAAGCAATTCGTAGAGTTGTCGGCAATCTGAAAGCTACTTACAAAATCAAGCAATTTCGACCTACAAGTATAGCTCTTGATGCTCGTACTTTTAAGTATGAGGAAGAAAATCAAATAGTAGGTATAACTTTGATTGGAGGTAGAAAAAAATTCAATCTTTCTATTGGTAACTATCAAAGAGGGTTGCTCAAAGGTCACATTCCTACATCTGCTACTTTGGTTAAACGCAAGAATGGAGACTACTATATTCAAATAGCGGTTAACATTCCTACCCAACCACCAGGGAAGACTCCAAGAACTATTGGGGTCGATCTTGGTAGAAGATCGATAGCTGCTACATCTACCGAAAAAACTTGGAATGGTGAGAAGCTTAACCAAACTAGAGATAGATATAGTCGAGTCAGAGCCAACGTTCAAAGCAAATGCACTAAGAGTTCTAAAAGACTTCTTAGAAGGCTCTCTGGTAGAGAACGAAGGTTTCAATCGTGGTTGAACCACAATATAGCCAAAGAACTTGTAACTGAAGCTAAAAATACAAAGAGCGCATTGGCGTTTGAGGATTTGAAAGGAATAAGACAATCTCTCAACAAAAAACCTCGAAGCAAAAAAGAAAGACGTAAAACTAACAACTGGGCATTCTACCAATTGAAAGAATACGTTTTGTATAAAGCTGCTATCGCAGGAGTTGAGGTGGTTTTTGTCCCGCCAGCTTACACCAGTCAAACTTGTGCCAGATGTCATCACGTCCATCCCGAAAAAGCGGTGCGACCCCGCGTCGGCGAAAGACGCAAGGGAACGCGCACCAAGACAGGTAAGTCTTATCGCAGGGGGGAACAATTCAAATGTGGTCACTGTGGCTGGAAGCATAATGCTGATTATATAGAATAAAGAAAAGTAACAACAACAACAGTATGAAATTATGGATAGTCTTTCAATTTACTTTGTTGACATGATATCAAAGTAATTTCGTATTAACTCTGTATCTTAAGATTTTCCACATAGTACATAAAGCAAAAAAACATTTATAGGATCTAACTTAGTATTTTTGCTAACCAATAGATATTAGTGCTTACAGAAATTAAGTATTGTTTTGAGAAAGTGCAACCTCTTCAGATTTAATTGCTCTAATGTACCGAAACTTCCATACTTCGTTATTTTCTATAATTTTAAAACCTGCTAATTCCAAATCATTAGTAAACTTGTGAAGATTTTTAAGATGAGAATCTATTTCATATATCCAAAGTTGCCCATCAAGTTTTAGAGTACGTGCGGATTCTTGAATGTAATCGTTAATGAACCTATCCCACTAATCAATTTTTAGTTTTTTTCAGCTTTTTAAAATCACAAAATTGTTGAAAATGTAAGAGTGAAATGTTAGTTTTTCGTGTCCGAGATTAATGTCAGATCAATAGTGGGATAGGTTCAT